>JAHKLV010000099.1 GCA_020854925.1 Candidatus Methanofastidiosia archaeon
AAAAATGCGGCGGGCGCAGGACCGCCCCGCGACCCCGCCGCACCAAAGGAGAGGTTCTATTGCTTTCTCGCAACGACGGTGTACTTGGTAGACCGCCGAACACAATCCGCTGCCTCTTCTGCCGTGAGCCACAAGACCCTATCGACGCAGTACCGTCGTTCCCGGACCGCAAGAAGTCCAACCTCTGCATCCCGGTTGAACCTGTCGATTTCGCGCTGCAACTGTTCCGCGTTCATGATTCTCTCCTTGTGCTGTGGGGGCCGAACGGGCCCCTGTGGGGAAGGTGCGATCAGCCCACCCGGGCCATTCTGTCTTGCCGCTCGACATACGCCTGCAACGTGACGATCCGCGTGCTACCGTTGCCGCTGTCGTAATCGTGCACCATGATCGCCGGGACCTTATAGGGCTTGCGGCCGTCCACGTTATCCTCGGGGTCAACTGCGATCGTCGCGAACGTGCCCCACCTGTCACGACGTATGGCGACGATTGTTCCGCGGTGAGGGTGGTTGCAGTAGTCTCCACGGTTGTAGATGCGAGTTCCTACTGTCAGCATTTCCATGATTCTCTCCTTATGCTGTGGGACCGGCTGTCGTGCCGGCCCCGTGTCTTTTTGCTCAATCGTGGTACAGCCAGGCCCCGCTGAACGTACTGGGCTCGTCCTCACCCACGAACTCAATCCGGCACCGGCACCGCCATTGCCCAGAGCTGTCCCAGTGGTCCAGGCCGGTGACATGCACGTTCACCGCCAGGCTCACCTCCGGGTGGCAGGGCGGCGTCAACCGAAACCGGCAACCGGGGAACTCGCCCACCGGTCCCTCGTCTGTCCGTTCGAGCTTGTTGCCAAATCGCCAACCGTCCGGCTCCACGTACTCCCCGCCCTTGGCTTGATAGCGTTCTTGCTTTTCCGTCTTCATCATTCTCCCCTTTGAAAATGGCCTGCTTCATCAGTGCCGCCCGGCCAGCGTGCAGCAGACGCCCGCAAGGGCGTTTCGGCTTACTCCTTGGGCAGATCACCAAGCCCCGCACGCCCCCAGGCGTCTTCCAGGTCCTTCAGGGCAAACACGAGTGCCTGATTCGCCAGGTCCAGCCGCGCCCCGTTGCCCTGGATGATCCCGGACGAGTGCATTCCCACTCGCCGTTCGACGTCGCGGCGGGCTTCGTCAAGATGCCTTGTGAGCCAGTCGATCAGACTCAGCACCGAGGCCTCGGCGTCTCTTGCTTGCATGATGGCCGTGCCCGCGTCCGTCAGCTTCTCGCGTCGGACTTCGTCGGTCGTTTCCTTGTAGGCCTGCATCACCATGTCCGTCAGCTTGTCGTACAGTTCCGCGTTCATCGTTCTCTCCTTGGTAAAGTGGTTCCTGATCTACACAAATTATACCACATATACCCATGAAGTCAAGTAAAAAAGAGAAAAATATCGGCGATGCCCAGTTTTCCTTGTGGAATGCGTTAGGACCTGGTGGGGTGCGTTTTTGGCCCTCGACGCCCCCTGAAAAAAACTAAGCCCGGCCGGCTTCTTCACCGACCGGGGCCCTGGCGGACCTGCGTTGACCAGCGCAGGCGCACGCGTCCGCCTCGTGTCTTACCCCTTCTGGGAGGGCTTTCTTGGGAGCCGGCAGCGGGACTAACTGGGGATCGTCGGCAGGCGTGCAGCGTCGCCCTGACTACACCGGCTATCCGGCCGAACGCAGGGTCGTTGGCCGGACCTCACACCGGATCGCCCGAATCCAGCAACCACACGCCGCAGAAGTCCAGGAACTCTTGCCAGTCCGCCGTCAAGCGATGTCTCAGCCTCCGGCCAAGAGCTCGCGCCCCGATGCCTGTTGTGAGCCGTTTCTTTTGGCTTGTCGCCATTTTGCGAAATTCTTCGTGCCCCCCTTGATATATGGTCATTTGACCATATACTATACATAGCTTCGGATGGGAAGGGAAGGCGATGGAAACCCTGACGGACAAACAGGCCCGCGTGCTGCGGTATATCGAGCATCGGCTGCGAGAGGGCCCGCCGCCCACGCAGCGGCAGATCGCCCGGCATTTCGGCCTGAGCCAGAACGCCGTCTACCAGACGATCCGGTACCTGCGGCAAAAGGGCTACCTGTCACCGGCGGCCGGGCACCGCAACCTGCGCCTGAGCGAACAGTACGGCTCAGCCGGCCGGGATGAAACAGCCGTTCCCGTGGTGGGCCACGTCGCCGCAGGCGAACCGATCCTGGCCGAACAGAATATCGAGGATTACATTGACGTGCAGCGCTTCCTGGGGCTGGGCAAGGAGGTGTTCTGCCTGCGGGTCCGCGGCGACAGCATGATCGACGCGGGCATCCTGGATGGTGACCTGGTGGTCGTGCGACCTGGCGCCAACATCCAGGATGGACAGATTGCCGTAGTCCTGCTGGACGATGAGGCCACGGTCAAGCGGGTGTTCTTCCGCAAGGACCGCATCGCCCTGCAGCCGGCCAATGCCGCCGCGGGCTATCAAACGCGGTACATCCGTAAGAACGAGAAGGACGTGCGGATCGTG
>JAHKLV010000214.1 GCA_020854925.1 Candidatus Methanofastidiosia archaeon
CATGACGGCGGCGTGCACGACGACAAGCGGCATGCCTGCGTAGAGCGCGATGAGAAAAAACGCATTTCCCGATAGTACGGACAGCACGAAGACGAGAAGGGCGATGGCCGCCAGGCGCGTGAGGGCATACCGTGCCACCGCGAAAAGCCCCCGGTACGGCCCGCCCGCATACGCCCATGCATCGAGGGCGCATACCCCTACGAGAACGCAAAAAGCGCATGCGGTGGCAGGCAGGCGTGCAAGGGACGGGATGACCCCCAGATAGCGCACGCCAAGGAAGATGACGAAACCGGCGTAGATGACAAGCCCGGTTGCGGCCGCCCACACGTATGCATGCGCCGGCGCCGCGAAAAGGTCAACGACAAGGCCACGGGCGGGTCGTCCGGGATGCGCTGCCCGAAGCGCACGCCACAGCGGCACGGCACCCACGGAGAGGAGAAGCAGGTATCCGGTGGTCAGCGGCAGGCCGCACAGGATGGTGGGCACGACCAACGCCGCCGTGACCGGCGCATAGAGAACGGACAGGGTCGCATCGCGCGCCAGGCCAAAAGGCGGGCGCGACCGCAACCGGCGGCGGGCGGGTGCATACGGAAGGAGGGGGATTACGAGATATGCCGCCCCGAGACCGGACGCCAGGCCGGCAAGCGCGCAGAGCGTTCGCCGCACGGTGCGTACGCCCGTCGGCGTCCCGCCAAGTGATGCTGCCAGCCACGAGACGCACCGTTCGTGGGCTGCGGCGCTGTAGGAGATGGTGAGATGGTCGTGCCAGGGGAGGACCACAAGCTCGGTCGAAAGGCCGCCGGTTTCGTAGGTCGTCCCGGAATTGATATCGTCCGGCGCACGGCCGGTCCGTGTCGAGAGGAGCGCACGGTACGAGGAGGGGGAGAAGAGCTCGTCAAGCGCGCCGACGAGTACGAGAAGGCGGGGCGGAACGTCGCCGGCCTCGTCAAGCGCCGGGGCGACACCCACCATCGCCACGAGGTCAGGGTCCTGGCCAGCCAGGCGGTACCCGGCACCCCCGCCCATGGAATACCCTACGAGCCCGTACGGACCTTCCATTACCCGGGGGTCGGCCTGTGCGGCATCCCGTACCGCCACGATGTCGCGAACGAGCTCGTCCCGGTCCGCGCCGAGCACGCCGCCGGACCGGCCGTGTCCCCGGTGGTCGTAGCTGTACACGAGGTACCCAGCATCTGCGAGCGCCCGTGCGTAGCCGTCCATTATCTCCTTAGAGGCAGAAAACCCGTGACCGATGAGCACGAGGACATACGGCCCCTCGCCGGCCGGCACATACGTGCGGTAGGCGATGGATACCCCGTCTGAGGTGCGGACCGTACCGTCCTCCACCGTAAGGCGCCCCGCATCGGAACGGGCAAGGAACAAGAGGGAACCCAGGCACAGGAGCACCAGAATCCCAACAGCCGCGGCACGAAGTCGCACGTCCATGGATATGATACGCCCCGTGAGCATAAAACAACTGCGCCCGGGAAGAAAGGAACAATGCATCCCATGGGATGAAAGAAAAAAAGGAAAAAAAAGAAAGGGCCTACAGAGCGTGCGTCTTGTAGGCGCGGTGCCCCTGCTTCGTGAATTTTACGATGAAATTCGGTGAAAGCCCCTCGAGCTTTCGGACATAGCCCTTCTGTTCCAGTTCCTCGGCGTACGGGCGCAGATCCTCAACAGCCGTGTTAAGCTTAGCACGCAGTTCACTGGACGGTACGAAATATGGCGAGTTCTTCTCATACCATTCTGAAAGAATGGAGAGCATGCCTTCATATACCTGGTCGTGATTCATACGTATCACCTTGAGTAAGTATTGCATGCTCCTTATATTTATATTTATCGTATATAATACTAAAATTATTATTTTTTATGAATATTATTCCTACTATATAGAATAGTATAAGTGTATTCTGGTTAATATTCCTCTTTCGCGCCACCCAGCCGGCCGTCACGGGGCGAAGTCTGCAAGCGTCATCTGCTGCACGCGCTCCTTGAAGACGGACGCAAGCTCCGTTTCGAGCACGTCTATGCGCTGGGCGATGTAGGGGTCGACGTGGTACTTGCGCACGATGTCCTTGCTGACCTGAAGGTACTTCTCAACAGAACCCTTGGACACGGTAAGCACGATGCGCCCCCCGTAACACTTGGCGCACTTGCCCGAAAGGGGCACGCGCCGGTATATGGTGTTGCAGTTGACACAACGGAAGGTCTGCTTGGAAAAGGAGCGCAGATTGCCGATAAGGTCGGGTATGAAATGCGAGATGATGACCCGCTGCGCCGTGTCGTCGAGGTCGACCGCACGGATCTTTCGTGCGAGCTCGAGCTGCGCATCGATCTTTTCCGCCATGGACCCCAGCGTCTTGTACGACGAAGCGATGGGGGCGTCTGCGATGTCCCGTGTCGGTATGTTGAAATGAAGGTTATAAAGCGACTCGGGCGTGCCGAGCCTGTCCGAGACGGTGGGTATCTTGATGCTGGACGGGTGGACGTACTCCTGGGTCTGCTCGTAGAACGACAGGGGGTACCGCAGGGAGATGTCGATGTTGTGGGCCTCCTTGTCGATCTCCTCGGGGTCGATACGCGTCGTGAGGACCAGGGGCGCGTCCATCTTCCCGCCCCGGCGCTCGGGGAGGAAGTGCCGGGAGAAGTTGATGAGCGCATCGAGGAGGAGGAGGACGGCGTCTTCGTCGCCGTCGCAGTTTCGGCGCTTGGAAGCGTGGAAGAAGGGGTGGGCATAGCCGACCTTCGCTTCCGTGTACCCGATAATCCTTCCGAGGATGCCGGCGGACGTATGGGGGGCGAGCCCGATGACAAGATGCCCGAAGAGCTCCTCGCGGCACATCGCGTTGTAGAAGCGGGGAAGGCCGTACGAGCCCTCGAGCAGCTCGTCGATGAACGTACAGCAGCGCACGAGGTAGTCGGCGGCGTTGTCCGAGAGCACGATGTCCTGCACCTTCAACTCGACAACCTGCTCGTCGAAGCGCAGAGGCGCGCCGCGCCAGTCCGTCTCGTACCCGAGCTCGCGCAGCTGGGATGCGGTGG
>JAHKLV010000193.1 GCA_020854925.1 Candidatus Methanofastidiosia archaeon
AATCCCTTGGCCGTCCCGGATTCGCTTGTGCCATATCTTTAACTGTTATGTCAATAACGACATAACGTTTATATATGATTTTATCCTACATGCCTCATGCGACAAAGATTCTTCTTCCTTTTTGTCGTTGCCATACTCTGCGGAGCCATGGCGACGGGTTGCATATCAGGCACTTCTACCGAACAACCGGCCACGACGACGCCGGCGCCGGACACCTTCTTCCTTGCCGTCACGGGCGAGGAGATAACCACCCGAGAGGTGGGTCTTTCGGAGATACAGTCACTCCCGTATCTCCACATCACCGCCACCATGGTGAAAAAGACGGGAGCAACGGAGGAGACCGCATGGGGGGGTGCGCTCTTCTACGACTTGATGGATCATCTCGGCATTGAAAACATCGCCTCAGTCGTTCTCGTCGCCCTTGACGGCTACGAGAAAGAGGTCGAGTACAACCAGCTCCAGGAGGCGCTCCTCGCGTGGGAGGACGGGGAAGGCGTGGCACTGACCACGGAAACGGGCGGACCCATCCGCTTCGTGGCGCCGGGCCTCCCTTCCAACACGTGGATGCAGAACCTCATCGAGGTACGCGTCATTCTTCGTGAAGCAGACTCATTCTACCTCGCCGTTGGGATAGAGGGGGATACAGCCACACAGGTGGGCCTTTCGGAAATCCAGTCGCTGACCAATCAGCACATCACGGCAACACTCACCAAAAAGACGGGCGAGACGGAAGAAACAGAGTGGGGTGGCGCATACCTTGTCGACCTCATGGCACACCTCGGCCTTACCGGCGTACAGACGGTGAGATTAGTGGCATCCGACGGGTATGAGAAGACCATCGACTACGCCGAGCTCCAGGAGGCGCTCCTCGCCTGGGAAGACGGCGAGGGCGTTGCACTCACCGAGGAGACGGGTGGCCCCATACGCTTCATAGCCCCCGGCCTTTCGTCCAGCTCCTGGATCCAGAATCTTGCCGAAATATGGGTGACCGTATGAAACGGGCATTCATCCTAGCCCTCGTCGTTGCCTCATGCCTCATGTGTGCCTGTATCGGCGGGAGCGAAGAAAAGACGGCATGGGATGTCGAAGTGTACGGAGCCGTGTCGAATCCCCAGGTGCTCACCTACCAGCAGCTAGAAGGGCTCGAACAAAAGGAGATTGAAAAGCAGCTGGTAAGCGGCGTTGAACACTACACCGGCGCGTCGCTTGCCGCCGTGTACGACCTTGTCGGCGTGAATGACACCGCCGCCTACGTGAACTTCATCGCCTCTGACGGGTACATCCTCACCTTCAACCCCGAAGAGATAGGGGAAGGCATCCTCGCCCTTGAACGGGAAGGGGAACTGTTGTCGAATGAAAGAGGTGGGCCCGTCATGCTTGCCGTAGGCATCGGATGTGCCTGCAACTGGATGAAACAGGTCGTGGCCATGGAGTTCATGACCGCGTCGGAAGCATTTGGCATTGAGGGGGATGTGAACAATCCCATCAAGGCATCCATTCGTGACATCCGAGACTTCACGGGAAAGGAAAACGACTTCACTGCACGCGAGCTCTTTGACAAGGTGGCAAGCTTTGTCCAAGCACAGACATTTCTCATCCACACCGACGGCGGGTCGCACGAGTACGCCATGGATCGTGCGGCCGATGTTGTGATCACGTACGAGGGTGGGGCGTTTCGAGCTGCAGTGGACGACACCGTCTACACCGGCGTCACCGGCATCGAATGCGTATGGGACCCCGATGCCTAGGCATCGGCATCCCTTTCCATTTTTTTTCTCAGTTCCTGTAAGAAGACCACCCGTCTATACAGGATGATGAATTGCAAGTCGTCCCTTCCTATTCCTCGAGCCTGTGATGTACTTCTGTATCGATTTCTATGATGCATTCCCCCCTCTTCCAATGTTATAGCTTGGGAACCATACTCTCTTCTCCAAAATTACTTTGTCTTCAACTCAAGGAAACTTCCTGAATACCTGGTTCCCTATTGTGTCCTTACGTGCCTTGAAAACACCCATAGGAGATATCAGGGGCGAAGGCGAGGCAAACACATACACATTATCCAGCATGATCCCAAGCTCCAGCAGTTCCCATTCGGTTCCGTCGGCAATCTAGGGCGGGAACCGCCCAAAATAACGCCAGCGGACACCTCACCGCCACACATCATCCGGCATGTGCAAGAGCGGTGGCTGAAGCACGAAACCACTCATCTATGTGATGGGTGGTAGTTCACTCCAAAAATTCTTCAACGAATCGTTTCAGGTCGTCTTCGCTAACGAGCGGCGTTACCTCGCCATCGGGCACCGCAATACCCTCCTTTCGGGTGCGCCCCAGCATGGCGTTGTAGAGGCGCTTTTCCATGAATCCAAGCGTGAGGCCCGGGCGCAGGTCAAAGACGGGCCCCAATGCCACGGTGGCCTTGGGGGGCGTGTCGAGCATCGCCGCCTTGGGCACGATGTAGGTTGCCGCGGCCTGCTCCTCCCCGCTCTTGTATGCCTCAAAACAGCTCACAAAAAGTCCGGTGGGAAGCGAGGTGTCGATGAGTGTTGCAAGCGCTGCTTCAGCTTCCTTGCACCAGCGCCCGGCCTTGATGCCAGACCCGATGATAATGCCATCATAGAGCGACAGGTCACCAAGCGGACCCTGGGACCGCAGGTCGTGAAGGTCGGCAGCTACGCCAGCCTCAGCAAAAAGCCTAGACATCGTTTCAGCAAGATAGCGAGTCGCACCGTACCTCGTAGCATATGCAATGAGTACGGACTTCATATGTGCATCCTCCCAGCCATGCCATAGTGTAGGCGAGAAGATATTAAAAAATATGTGTTCACATCCCATTTCATCCGCATAGAATGTTCAGGGGTACCGGATACCGCCAACAGGCGAAGCACGGAGATGGGCTGGGGCCCAGCTTTTTCGTGGGATTATGAGCTACCTTCCCATATGCACGCTAATGGCATGATGATAAAGCCCCCTAAAGTCGCCCCGTGCATTCATAGTCGGTCACGGCATCCAGGATGGCGGCGACCTTCTTCCTGTTGCGCCAGAGCGCGCATCCGCCCTGTGACTCGTCAAGCACCGCGTGATTGTCCCGGATGGCGGCAAGCATAGGGGATGAGAGGGCGGCACGAAGCGACGAGCTTGTGACGTTGATATCGGTGAAGGGCGCCGCAGGGCAGGGCTCAAGGCCGCCTACCGGATTGATATGAACAAAGCCGCGTCCGGAAGAGAGGCAGCCGCCGAATCGCTCCTCGTCTCCCGGAAAGGCGACGTAGATGCCGGGGTGTGCCGTGCGCATCGCCCCTATGTGGGCAAGAAGCCGGGCACGCTCGTCAGGCGTTATCTCTAATTCGTCCGTTCCTTCGTGCATGGCAACGTATTCTACAAAATAGAATATGCGCGCGCCCCTCAGGTAAAGGTCTTCGACGACCTGTGGGTCCAGAATGGACAACAGGTTTTTCCGTGAAACGGTAAGGGAGACACCGAAAAGGATGCCGGCACGGTCAAGCTCACCGAGCACGGAGAGGATACGCTCATGCATCCCCTCGCCGCGCCGGGCATCCGTATCCTCCCGTGTCCCTTCGATGCTCACGAGCGGCACCACGTGGCGCTGCCCCTTCAGCTCCTCGATGACCGGTCCGGTAAGAAGGAGGCCGTTGGTGAAAAGAGGAAACACGATGCCAGGCACTTGCCGCGTGAGGGAAAGGAGGTCTGTGCGCGCCAGCGGCTCGCCCCCTGCCAGTATGACGAAGGACACACCCAAGGACTCGGCCTCCTTCAGGATGGCCAGAAGCTGAGATGCAGACATCTCGGGGGCCCGTTCCCACGTATGCTCGTGGGCATAGCAGCCGCGGCATCGGAGATTGCAGCGGTGCGTCACGCTCACGATGAGGACGGGCGGCACCACAAGCCCTTCCTCGCGAAGGCGTGCTCTTGTGGCGGCAGCCGCCTGGGACCGGCGTGCCATGCGCACGAGGGGGATCACGAGCGATGGCCTGCCGCGAACGAGCGCACGCGCAGACGAAAAGACACCTGCTATGGATGCGTCAAGAAGCGGGGCGAACGTGCCAAAGGCGGCGGCTCGCCCCGTGTCGGCGGATGATGCAGGTGTTGAGGATTCAGACGGGTCCATACGAACGGCTCCTTCTCACTCGTATGGCGCTACACTATAAATGTATTTTCACGGTGCTGGCGCATGACGCGACACACTACTGGCACGTCCGCAGGGTGGCAACGTGCGCGGTGACCGCACCGGCGATGCCGACAAGCATGATGCGAAGTACGGATGACGTGACAAAGAGGAGTGTGGTGGTCCCGATGGTTAGCCAGAGAAGGGAAAGGGTACCGACCTTGAACGAGAGTGGCAAGCCCCTGCCTTCCTCGTAGGAGATGAGATAGCGCCCAAAGACCCTATTGGTATGGAGCCATGCATGGTACCGCTTGGAGCTTGAGGCGTAGCATGCGGACGCAAGCAGGAGAAACGGCGTGGTGGGAAGGACGGGAACGAAAATGCCCACGACGCCGGCAGCAACGCTTACCGTGCCAATGCCGGTAAGCACCCATCGCCTCACGGCACCGGGTGCACACGGTTCCGTACGGTCCATGCCATTTCTAGATGCTAGATATATATAAACTTAGAGATGCAGGCACTTCCTTCCGGGAAGGAGAGTATGTTTGTCGTACCCCCCTCACTCCTGCAATACACCATCCCGTGCCAAAGCCCCCCGTGCTATCTTTGGTCATCCCCCTGGAGGGGAAGGGAAAAATTTATAAAGCATCCGAATGGTATTCTTGTTGATGAGCACGAAAATCTCAGCACCGATGCAGACGGCAGCGTGGCGTGATGTTCGTAGCTTTGACTGGTTTTATTTTAGCTATTAATCTCTTCCATGCGTTCTAGGACCCTCTCCGAGAATGATGGAAGGACCCATGCGCTTATGAGATTATTAGAAAAAAGAAACCAGATATACGCACCATAGGTGAATCCGATGGAATCCAACAACTGTACAAGGGGGGAACGCCTTTATGTCGGGCGGTCTGTTTGGCCGGCCGGGCGAAGGCTTTTCCGCAACAACCAGTGCTAACACAACGAACGTACCGCACAGGTTACAAACCCGAATAGCTCTTTTACTTAGCATTCCCGCCAGGGAAGCGGAATCACTGCTTGCCACCATGGGGGCTGGTGCCCTATGAACGGCAAGGACGTGCGACTCAACCGCATCACGCAGCGCGGAAAGGCGGTCATCATACCCATGGACCATGGGACCACGGTGGGGCCGATAGCCGGCCTTCGTGACATGAACGCCATCGTCTCCGAGGTCGACCGAGGGGGCGCGACGGCCGTCGTGCTCCACAAGGGCATCATGCGACACCTTGCCGTGCCTACGGCATGCGGGATGATCATGCACCTGTCGGCCAGCACCATGGTGGCGGCAGACCCCGACCGCAAGGTGCTTGTCGGCACCGTCTCCGAGGCCGTGCGCCTCGGGGCCGACGCCGTGTCGGTGCACGTGAACGTCGGCGGTACGCAAGGCGAACCCGAGATGCTCGCTGCGCTCGGCACCGTCGCCGGACAGTGCGAGGAGCTGCAGATGCCGCTTCTCGCCATGATGTACCCGCGCGGCCCGAAGATTCCCAGTGCCCTCCACGCCGAGTCCGTGGCGCTTGCCGCCCGGGTGGGCGCCGAGCTTGGCGCAGACCTCGTCAAGACGGTCTACACCGGCGACATCGAGACCTTCGAGGCCGTGGTGGACTCCTGCCCCGTTCCTATCGTGATTGCGGGCGGGCCCAAGTGCACCTCTGACATGGAGCTGCTCCAGATGGTGGAGGATGCCATGGCAGCAGGGTCAGCCGGCGTCTCGCTGGGAAGGAACGCCTTCCAGCACGAGCGGCCGCGGGACATGGTCAGAGCGCTTCGCGCAATTATTATCGAAGGGGCTACGGCCGACGAGGCCATGGAACTGGTAGGGTGCCCGCTTGAAGCAACTCATTGTGTCATCTGAATCAGAGGAGGTACGAAAAGAGGCCCGATTCCTCGGGCTTCCCCTTCTCGACGAAATGGGCGGTCTTGCGCAGCTTACCGTGGCATCAAAGGATGACGAGGCTGCAGCGCTTTCCATGGCAGCAGCAGGGGACGTCGTCCTGCGATTCTCCGGCCAGGAGATAATCCCCCTGGAAAACATCATCGCCGGAAAGGCGGCGGGGGCCAGGGTGCTTGTCACCGTTCCCGATGCAGACAAGGGGCGCATCGCCCTCGAAACGCTGGAGATAGGCGCAGACGGCGTCGTCCTGGAAACGGACGACCCCACCGAGGTCGCGCGCATGGCTGCCGTGACGACACGGGAGCGGTCCATACCCCTCTCCGAGGCGACCATAACGGCCGTGCGCAAGCTCGGCCTCGGCGCCCGGGCGTGTATCGACACCTGCTCGCTTCTTGCGGAAGGGAGTGGCATGCTCGTCGGCTCGTCATCGCAGGGCATGCTCCTCGTCCAGGCCGAGGTGGCCCACAACGAGTTCGTGGCCCCCCGCCCGTTCAGGGTCAACGCCGGTGCGCTGTCCCTCTACACGCTGGCACCAGGGGACCGGACGCGCTACCTCGAGGAGCTTGCCGCCGGGGCAGAGACGCTCGTGGTGGACCGGTCCGGCGATGCGCGTACGGCGTACGTGGCACGCTCAAAAATCGAGCTCCGGCCGCTGGTCCTCATCGAGGCCGAGCACGCGGGCTCCGTGGCAAAGGCAGTGCTCCAGCTGGCGGAAACCGTGCGGCTCGTCACGAAGGAAGGCAGCATTCCGGTGACCGAGGCACAGGTAGGAACCCGCATCCTCGCCCGCTTCCAGGAGGGAGGCCGGCATTTCGGCATGCTTGTCGACAAGGAGGAGGTGGTGGAAAAATGATGCTGTGCTCATGCATTGCTGAGTCCACCATGGACGGGTGCCTCCGGGCGGCGGCAACGGTCACGACCACGCTCGTCGAGCACCGCATCGACTACCTCGAGGAGGAAGGCGACCTTCGGACCCTTTACAACGTCATACGGCAGCCGGTCATCTCAACCGTGCGACCCGTGTGGGAAGGCGGGAGGAGCACCGTGGAAGACGACGAGCGTGAAGCGATGCTGGTGAAGGCCATGGATGCCGGATGCGCCGCCATCGATGTCGAGCTTGGCACGCGCCAGCGCATCCGCGGACAGCTCCTCAGAAAAGCGAGGAACGCATCGGTCTTGACCATCCTTTCCCACCATGACTTTTCTGGAACGCCGTCTCTCCCTGAGCTTGAGGCGCTTCTTGAAGAGATGGCCCGGCTCCAGCCGGACATCGTGAAGATTGCCACCCTTGCGCGAACGAAAGGGGACGGCGACATCATGGCGCGCCTCATGGACGCACGCCTTGACCACGACTGCGCCCTCATCGCCTTCTGCATGGGCGAGGCCGGTATCCAGTCCCGCATCGACGCGCTCCGACTCGGGGCGCCCTTCATGTACGTGAGCCACGGCAGCGCGACGGCGCCCGGCCAGGTTGGTGCACAGGACATGGAGCGACTCATGGGGTGCCAGGCAGTATGAGCCTTTTCATCGTTGCAGGGTCCCCCGTCTCCCATTCCCTGAGCCCTGCCATGCACAATGCTGCCTTCAAGGCGCTCGGCATGGACGACCACCACTACGGGGCGGTACAGGTAGGCATCGGCGATGTCGACAGCGTCGTGTCCATGCTCCGCTCTGGCCGGATTGCGGGTGCGAACGTGACGTATCCGCTCAAGACCGTCATGGCATCCCGTGTCGACGCCCTCGAGGGCGTGGCACGGGAGATAGAGTCCGTGAACACGCTCGTGCCCCATGCCGGCACCGTGTCGGGCCTGTCGACCGATGGTGACGGATGCGTCAGGGCGCTGGAGTCCCGGGGCGTCTCCCTCGAGGACGCGTCGATCCTGCTCATCGGCGCAGGCGGTGCCGCACGTTCCATTGCCGTATCCCTCGCCCACGCGAGGCCGCGCTCGATAACGGTCGCCAACAGAACGCTTGAGCACGCTCGCCACCTTGCCCGGCGCCTGGAGGACATGGCCCCGGCCGCCGGCGTGGCGCTCGATGCCTTAACCGAACACGCTTCGAAAGCTGACGTCATCATCCAGGCAACGTCGGTCGGCATGCGCCACCATGTGGCGGAGCTTCCCCTGGCGGACGCGTCGCTTGCCCACCGCCCGACGGTGATGGACATCGTCTACGACCCGCTGGAAACGCCCCTGCTTTCCCAGGCACGAAAAGCCGGCTGCCCCATCGTGGACGGCATCGACCTGTTGGTCTGGCAGGGCGCCCTGAGCTTCCAGGCCTGGCTTGGTGTCGTGCCGCCCGTCGATGCCATGCAGAAAGCCGCACGCGCCGCGGGTGGGCGGCCATGAATCGCTTGGTGGCCCTCATCGGCCCCATGGGGTCGGGAAAGACCGCCGTGGGTCGTGAGCTCTCGGCGCTTCTCGGCTGGCCGCACCGCGACACCGACGCCATGGTGGAAGAGCGGGCACGTGCATCGATTGCGGAAATATTTAAGAGCAAGGGTGAAGAAGTGTTTCGTGACCTCGAGCACGAAGCCCTGGAAGAGGCGCTCTCAAGCCCGCCGGCCGTTATCAGCTGCGGCGGCGGCATCGTGGAGCGCGATGACAACATGGCACTCCTCACCCAGTGCGGGCACGTGGTCTACCTGCAGGCGGAACCGTCCGAACTCGCGCGCCGCGTAGGCGATGACACGCGTAGGCCGCTCCTTGAGAAGGGCGACCCCGAACAGGTGCTCCACATGCTTGCCGCACGCCGCCACGGGCGCTACACGGATGCCGCCACGTTCACCGTGCGCACCGATGACCTCTCGCCGGCGCTTCTTGCTCATACCATCAGACAACGGGTACATCCATGAACGAAGCAATCATCACTCCTTCTTCCCTTTCGGGCACGGTAGATGCGCCGCCGTCAAAGAGCCTGACCCACCGGGCGCTCTACTGCGCCCTCCTGGCACACGGCACCTCGCACGTACAAAACGCCCTCGTCTGCGACGATACGGCGGCAACTATCCGGCTCTGCACGGCCCTAGGGGCGTCCATCTCGAGGGAAGGCACCGTCGTTACCGTGGAAGGGGTCGAACGCCCCGTCGTGCTTACCTCCCCCGTCGACTGCGGCGGCTCGGCCACGACGCTTCGCCTCGGCATGGCGGTCGCGGCCATGGCGGGGAATCCGGTCACCCTTACCGGGGACCGCACGCTCTGTGCGCGGCCGCTTGGCCATCTCACCGACGCGCTTGCACGCCTCGGCGTCTGGTGCAGCGCACAGGGCACCGAACGGACGGCACCCGTCACCGTTGCCGGCCCCATCAAGGGGGGCAAGACGACGCTTCCCGGATCGGTCAGCTCCCAGTTTCTCTCATCGCTGCTCATTGCCTGCCCCACCGCCGCCGCGGACACGGCCATCACGCTCTCGTCCCCGCTTGCCTCGCGACCGTACGCCGACCTGACCGTTGCATGCATGGAGGCCTTTGGCGTCTCGGTTTCCCACACCCCGTCATACCGCTCGGTATCGATACCGGGCGGGCAGGCCTACCGCCCCACCGACCTTACCGTCGAAGGGGACTATTCATCCGCAGCGGCCCTCCTGTCGGCCGGCGCCCTCGCCGGAACGGTCACCATACGCGGCCTTTCAGGCTCATCAGCACAGGGCGATGCGGCCATCGTGCCCCTGCTCGCATCCTTTGGCGCCGCCGTATCCTCGGTGGACAAAGGAATAACCGTGTCGCCGGGCGAGCTGTCCGCCATCACGGCAGACTGCACGCACACCCCCGACCTTGTACCTGTGCTTGCCGCCGTGGCCACGCAGGCTCGGGGCACGACACGCCTCTTGTCGGTGGGGCGACTGCGGACCAAGGAAAGCGACCGCCTGCAGGCTACGGCTGAAACGCTCACCGCCATGGGCGCACGCATCAGCGTGCATGATGACGAACTTGCCATCGAGGGGCCGACGCCGCTTTCCGGGGCCACGGTGTGGCCGCACCACGACCATCGCATCGCCATGGCCTGCGCTGTGGCGGCGCTCGTGGCATCGGGACCCACCATCATCACGGACGCGGGATGTGTGGACAAGAGCTACCCCCGCTTCTTTGCCGACCTCGCGGCCCTGGGGGGCGATGTCCGTGCATAGCTCCCTCGGGCGGGCGCTCTCGCTCCACCTGTGGGGCGAAAGCCACGGCGCGGGGGTCGGCGTCATCGTCGAGGGCATGCCACCCGGGACGCCTGTTGACGCCGACCGCATCCAGGCGGCGCTGGATCGGCGGCGTCCGGGCACGTCCGACCTGGTGACGCCTCGGGCAGAGCGGGATGCGGCAACGATTCTTTCAGGCGTGCATGACGGCCGGGCAACCGGTGCACCCATCCATGCCTGCATCTGGAACGCCGATGTCGACTCATCCGCCTACGCCGACCGGCATCGCATCCCGCGTCCCGGGCATGCAGACTATCCGGCGTCTGTCCATTATCGCGGCTTTAATGACGTGCGCGGCGGTGGCGCCTTCTCGGGTCGCCTCACGGCGGCCTACGTCATGGCCGGTGCCATCGCGCGCCCCCTCCTCGACGCCTGCGGCATCCGTGTTGGTGCGCACCTCGTGCAGGTAGGGCCCGAGCGGGCGGAGGGTGAGGCAACCATGGAAGCCATCCTTTCCTGTGCGAAGCGGCCCGGGCTCGCCTGTGCCGAGCCGGGTGCACGCGGCCGCATGGAACGCTGCATCAGGGACGCCGCCGCGGAGGGCGATTCCGTTGGTGCCGTCATCGAATGCCGGATGGACGGCATCATGGCCGGTGTGGGTGAACCGCACTTCGGTCGTGTCGACGCGCTCCTCGCCTACGCCATGATGGGCATCCCCGGCACCAAGGGGGTGTCCTTTGGCGCGGGATTCGATGCGGCGGCGCAGCGCGGCTCAGCCCACAACGACCCGTACGCCTGGGACGACGGACGGGTGGTGTGCGGCTCGAACAACGCAGGCGGCATCCTCGGCGGCATCACCACCGGCATGCCGCTGGTCTTCCACGTGGCGGTGAAACCCACGCCAAGCATCGCGTGCGAGCAAAAAACGGTTGACCTTGTCTCAAAAACGGCCGCAACACTGCGCATGGAGGGGCGCCACGACCCCTGCATCGGCGTACGGGCCGTCCCCGTGGTGGAGCACCTTGCCGCCTTCGTCCTTGCCGACATCCTCAGGGGTGAGGGGCGTGTCTAGCCATGAGGGGCTCAGAAAGGACATCGACGACATCGACGACCGCATCCTCCTGCTCCTTGCCGAGCGGATGCACGTGGCAACACGGATAGGGGCGCGCAAAAAAGATGCCCAAGTCCCCGTTCGCGATCGCGAACGAGAGAACGAGGTCGTCAGGCACTGGGAGGACCGGGCGCTCGCGCTCGGCCTTTCGGCCCCGCTTGCCGCGCGCATCGCACAGATCGTCATGGAGATGAGCAGGGACGCACAGGAGGCGCTACGGTGAGGGTAGCGTTCCAAGGGGCTGCGGGCTCCTTTAGCGAAGCGATGTCGCGGGTCTGGTACCCCGACGCGCTACGCATGGCGTGCCGCACCTTTGACGATGCCTTTGCCCGTGTGGAGGGTGGCGAGGCGGATGCGGCGGTCATTCCCCTGGAAAACTCGCTTACCGGCAGAATCGGCCCCGCGACGGAACGGCTCATGGCCTCGCCCCTGCATATCATGCGGGAGGGCACGCTCAAGATAGAGCATTGCCTCATCGCACAAGAGGGGGCGTGCCTGGAGGATATACGGCGTATCTACGGCCATCCCGAGGCGCTGGCACAATGCCGCCTCTATCTCGAGCGCCTCGGACGGGAAACGATTTCCTGGTGGGATGGCGCCGGCGCCGTCCAGGAGGTGCGCGCCGACCCCTCGTCAGCCTTGGTGGGGAATGCGGGCATCGCCGCGAGCGGCGGGCTTGCCGTCCTTGCACACACCATCCAGGACTACACCGACAACTACACGAGATTCGTGGCACTCTCCCGCGAGGAGGCCTCTCCCACGGGACGGGACAAGACCACCATCAGCTTCACGCTATCGCACCGCCCGGGAAGCCTCGTTCGCGCGCTTGCCGTCTTTGATGCCCACGGCATCAACCTGACCCGCCTCTCCTCCATGCCGGTTCGGGAGGAGCCGTGGTCCTACGCCTTTATCGCCGACTTCGAGGGGCATGCCGACGACGCGCCGGTCAAGGGCGCGCTGTCCGAGCTGTCGGAGGTGTGCGCCAAGGTCAGATTCCACGGGTCCTACCCTAGGATGGTGGGATGAGGACATGAAGCGCACCATCGGCATCATGGGATTCGGGCGATTCGGACAGTTCATGGCCGCCCACCTCTCCCCCCGCTTCGACGTCATCGCCGGAAGCAGGAGCGACCATGCCACCGAGGCCGAGGCACTCGGCGTGGAGTGGGCGCCGCTCCAGACGGCGGCCGAGCAGGACTGTGTCATCGTGAGCGTCTCCATATCCACCCTGCGCGACGTGCTGCGCTCATTTGCACCCTCCTTTTCACGGGGCGCGCTCGTCTGCGACGTGAGCTCGGTGAAGGTCTACCCCTGCTCGCTCCTTGATGCATACGTCCCCGGGGGGTGCCATTGCCTGGGCACCCATCCGCTCTTTGGCCCCGACACCGCCCGGGCGGGCCTGGCGGGACACACCATCGCCCTGTGTCCGCTTAGGGGATACGACCCCGGGCCGATTGCCTCCACCCTCTCCGACATGGGACTCGAGGTGATACAAACGACGCCCGATGAGCACGACCGCAACATGGCGCGCTCGCTGGCGCTCATCCACTTCATGGGGTCCGCGCTTTCCGGCCTGGGCATCGGCGACGTGACGCTTGCAACGGCGACGCACCGGCGCCTGTGCGAGCTCGTTTCCATCACGCACAACGACTCCCCCCAGCTTTTGCTCGACATGCACCGCTACAATCCCTACGCCGCCGGCGTACGGCGCGAGCTCATCGACCGCTTGGTGCGTCTCGATGGCGAGCTCTCCTCGCTTGAAGCGGAAGGTATGGAACACTAATTATGTATTAATATATACATCAATGTATTTTTGTGTACTTTTTTATAGAAAGATTTATAAAAGATTACCGTCACTTCGAGGTATGTCTACCGACACACAAGGTGGTTCATTTTGGCGTAAGCCACGCTCTTTCTGCTACACGACGCCAAGGGCTGCGACCCATTATCGCAGAGATTAAACCGTACTCGCCCCGCCACGGCGACCTTCTCGGCACTCGCGACCCCCGAGACATCCTGGCTGCATACGAGCGCGGCGGAGCTGCGGCCCTCTCGTACATCACCGCTCCGCTCTTCCACGGCGACCTCGCGACGCTTGCCGCGCTGTGTGAGGCCACTACCCTCCCCGTCCTTCGGAAAGACTTCCTCGGAACGGAGCGGGATATGGAGGAGACGGCAGCGGCGGGCGCCGCGGCGGTGCTCGTCATCGCCCGCAACACCGGTGACCGGACCGGCGCCGTCATCGACATGGCACGCGACTGCGGCCTTGAACCGGTGACAGAGGTCCACACGCACGAGGACATCGCCTGTGCACAGGAAGCGGGGGCACGCACGGTGGCCATCAACAACAGGGACATCACGCGCTTTGAGTGCGACGATGGGGACCTCTCCGTCACTGAACGCCTCAGGGGTGCCGTGAAGGCCGCGACCTGCATCAGTGCCAGCGGCATCGCCACGCCTGAGGAAGCCCGGCGGGCGACAGAGCTGTGCGACGGTGCGCTGGTGGGCACGGCCCTCATGAACGCCCCCGACCCCGGCCGCCTCCTTGCGCACATGACGGGGGTGCTGCCATGCTAAGCGCGCTCGTGGGGCGCCGTGAGCTCAGCTACGACGAAGCGTATGAGCTCGGAAGGTCATTTCCCTCCCTCAGCCCCGTGACCATGGCCGCCTGCCTCGCCGCCTTCCAGACGAAGGGATACGCCCCCGAGGAGCTCGCCGGCATGGCGCAGGCCATGCGCGACGCGTCAGGGCACCTCGACCTCGGGCCGGCGGCGGACACCTTCGGCACGGGCGGGGACCGGGCATGCACCATCAATGTGAGCACGGCGTCAGCCCTGGTCCTTTCCTGCTTTTTCCCTGTGGCAAAGCACGGAAACAGGGCCGTGACGTCACACAGCGGTTCCATGGACGTGCTGGGCTCCCTGGGAATACGGACGGACGCACGCATCGACGAGATGCGTGCAGGGATGGCAACCTGCCGATTCGCCTACCTGCACGCCCCCCTCCTCCACGCATCGCTAGCACCGGTCATGCCGGTGCGCAGGGAGCTCGGGGTGCAGACCGTCTTTAACATCATCGGACCCCTTGCCAATCCCGCCAGGCCACACTACCAGCTTATCGGCGTGGCAGACGCACGCCATGCCCTTGCCGTGGCAGAGGCGCTGGAGATCCTCGGCACCCGCCGTTCCTTGGTGGTCCATGGAGGCGGCATCGACGAGGCGCACCCGTCCAAGGAAACGACGGTCTACCTCGTTCGCACCGGCAGCGTCGAACGATTCGACGTGGGGCCGCGGGACTTCGGCCTCACACCCTGCGACATCGTACCGTGTGCGTCGCCGGCAGAGAGCGCCCGGCGCATCATGGCCGTCCTTGCGGGCGAAGGGACACGGGAGGACGAAACGTTCGTCACGCTCAACGCCTCACTGGCACTCTCGGCCGTCACCGGGGGCGGCCTTGAGGCCTGCAGGGAGCGGGTGGAGGCTGCGTATGGAGAACAGGCGCTTGGCGCCGTGGAGGCGATACGGCATGCATATCCCCTGTAAGGGCGCCTGCCCGCCTCTTGCGGCGTATGCGTCGCTGCGCGGCCTGCCCCGGCCCTTCATCCTCGAGACACAGGACAAGGCACGGCCGCATGCCGGGCACACGTACCTTGGCGCGGACCCTTCCTTTGTCGTCTCTGTGGACGGGTCGGGGACCTACCTAGACGGAAGAAAGGTCTCGGGTACCACCGACCCCTGCGCCGCGCTCGCTGCCCTCGGCATGCCGAGCGCCGAGGGGGAACTCCTCCGCGGCGGCTATGTGGGCTACCTGGCCTACGGGGCAACGACAGGTCACGCGACGGAACCGTCGGTGTTCGGATACTACGGGGAGATAGCCGACTACCACCACGCCGACGGCACGTGCACGGTGCACACACTCCACGATGGGCCAAGCCTGCTCATGGAGCACCTTGCACCAGGCGCCAACGCGCCGGAGGCACTGCCTGAGCCAGACGGGTCGGTCAAAGGCACCGATGCCGACGCCGATACCTTCACCGGCATGGTGCGGGAGGCGCAGGAGTATATCAGGGCTGGGGACGCCTTCCAGGTGGTCCTCTCCCGGGAATGCAGCATCAAGACCAGCCTCTCCCCCTTCGAGGCATACCTGCGCCTCAGGGCGGCAAGCCCGAGCCCCTACCTCTTTCTCCTGGAAGGAAAAGAGCGCTCGCTCGCCGGGGCCTCGCCGGAGACCATGGCTTCGGTGCGCGGAAACGTGATGCACGTAAACCCCATTGCGGGCACCTGCGGTCGCGGGAAGACGGACCAAGAGGACGACGACCTTGCGCGCCGGCTGCTGGAAACGGACAAGGAGCGCGCCGAGCACGTCATGCTTGTCGACCTGGGGAGAAACGATGTGGGAAAGGTCTGCGACCCGGCGACCATAGCGCTTCCCACGCTCATGACCGTGCGCAAGTACAGCCATGTGCAACACATAGAAAGCGAGGTCACGGGACGGTTGCGCGCCGGCATGACCCCCTTTGACGCCATGGCGGCCGCCTTTCCGGCTGGCACGCTTACCGGAGCCCCGAAGCTGCGGGCCATGGAGATCCTTGCTACGCTTGAGCAGACGCCCCGCCGGGTATACGGCGGCTGTGCCGGCTATTTCTCGGCTACCGGTGACACCGATGCCGCCATTGCCATCCGCATGGCCGAGTTTGGCAGCGGCTGCACCGTGCGCGCCGGTGCCGGCATCGTCGCCGACTCGAACCCGTACGCCGAGTTCGCCGAGACCGAGCGCAAGATGGCCGGTGTGCTTTCCGCCCTGGGGGTGGCCCCATGATCCTCGTGGTAGACAACAGGGACTCCTTTGTCTGGAACCTCGCGTCCTATGCGGGGCTCAGGACATCGGTGGAGGTCGTGCCCAACACCATGGATGCAGGGGAGGCGCTGGACCGCCTGCCCGCGGGCATCATCATCTCCCCCGGGCCGGGCTCTCCGGAGACGCCGTCCTGTGTGGGCTCGGTACCCGACATCCTGAAGCGGTCGTCATGCCCCGTGCTGGGCGTCTGCCTCGGGCACCAGGCCATGGCACACACCTTCGGCGGGGCCGTCACGCGCACGGCGCCGGTCCACGGCAAGGAAAGCAGCGTCTTCCATGACGGGAAGGGTATCTATGCCGGTGTGCCCTCCCCCCTTCGCGCCGGCCGCTATCACTCGCTGGTGGTGGCGCGCGTTCCCCGGGGATTCACGGTGAGCGCCCGTACCGGCGACGGCCTGGTCATGGGCATGCGTTCGGATGACGGGCGCCTCGAGGGCGTGCAGTTCCACCCTGAAAGCATCCTCACCGGCTTTGCGGAGGGGTGGGGCCGGCGCATCATCGACAACTTCATCGCCGCATGCGGGGTGAGTCTGTGAGGGGGTCACGGACCTTTGTCAAGGTATGCGGCCTCAGGTGCCCCTCGGCACTGGGGGCCTGCGGGAATGCCGATGCCGTGGGCATCGTCGTCGACCCCCGCTCACGGCGATGCGTGGCGCCCGAGACGGCCCGGGACCTTGTCCGCTCCGCCCCCTGCCCCGCATACCTCGTCTCGACGTCCACGGATGCCACCCACTGGGGCCGGCTTGCCGAGGCGACGGGTGCCCGGTGCGCCCAGGTGCATGCCCCGGACGGTGCCGAGGCGGTCAGCATGCTGCAGGATTCCTACGGCATGCGGGTCATGCAGGCATTTTTCGTTCCGGAGGCAAGCGCCGACCCCCGCGCCGACGCACAGGCCCTGTGCCGAGCCATCGACCGCTCCCACGCGGACATGGCGCTCCTCGATACCGGCGCAGGCACGGGAAGGGCCCACGACCGGGCGGTCTCCCGACTCGTGGCACGCGACGTTGACATCGTCCTTGCCGGCGGGCTGTCGCCCGAAACGGTG
>JAHKLV010000211.1 GCA_020854925.1 Candidatus Methanofastidiosia archaeon
ACACAGCTTATCGTCACCTCCCCGTACGGTATCGTGCCCCGTGAGCTCGAAACGCTCATCGACTACGACATTGTGGTCACGGGGACCTGGACTCACGAGGAGGTGGCACGCGCCCGCACCATGTTGTGCAGCCTCCTTGACAAGGTGCCGGAACCCATCGTCATAGCACATCTTCCCGAAAACGAGTGCGGGGTGGTGGAAGGCCTGCCGGTGCGCACCATCGTCACCTCTGACGGCCATCCGCTCTCCGAAGCATCTATGACCCGCCTTCGTGAAGCGCTCATGGAGGTAAAAGACCAGATACCCCCACCCGTGGAGACATACCCCAAGGTGCGAGCCCTCTCCCGCTTCTTGTACGGTACCGACATCCTGCCGCCAGACATCGTCATTCGGGGAAGAGGTCAACTCCAGGCATATAGGGGAAAAACGGCCGTGGCATCCATCGGCGCCGTGGTGAGGCCGCTTACAAGCGCTGTCACGGTGCAAAGATCGTGGGTGCATGTTGATTTTGAGGTAACGGGCGACGTCTTCTGCAAGGGCGTAATGGACGCTGACCCCTCCATCCGTCCGGGCGACGAAGTGGTGGTGGAGCGCAACGGCCGCGCCGTCGCAACAGGTACGGCCATCCTTCCGGGGACCCTCATGACCCGTATGCAGAGAGGCAAGGCTGTCAAGGTGCGAAAAAGGCTCAAGGCATGATCTTAGGAACGCATGACGAGCATGACTCCACTAAGGATGAGCGCACCGCCCACGAAGACCAGCACACCGGGCACTTCACCGAAAAACGCCCAGGCAAGAACAGAAGCCCCGACCGGTTCGGCCACGATGGCAACGCTCACCGTGGTGGCGGGAAATACATCCATCACCTTATTGTACACGGTATGCCCAAAACACGAAGGGCCGAGGGCAAGCGCCGCGAAGAGTACAAGGTCGCCGGCGGGCGGCCAAGAAGAGAGATATCCGCCGCTGGCCGCGATGCACAGGATGAACAGGAAGGCGATGGCATAGACCGCAGAAACGTAGGGGAGAAGCGGTAGTCGACTGCGCATCCCGCGGCCTATGACCAAATATCCTGCAAGGGAACATGCGCCGATGGCTGCAAGCGCGACGCCACGAAGTCCAATATCGGCCGAGACCTCATGGGCGACGATGGCCAAGGCGCCGATAAAGGCCAGCGAAATGCCGATAACGCCTTCTCGGCCAAGACGCTCATGGAAAAACACAGCAGAAAGCCCAGCCACCACGAAGGGCGCAGAGTCGACCACAATGACGCTTGTGGCAATGGAGGTATGGGCAAGCGACGTCATCCACGACGCGAAATGAATGCCCAATAAAAGACCTGCCGCGGCCACGGGCACCCCATCACGCCACGATGACCTGTGCGGAAAGAGCCGCCGGTGGCGCCAGAGGGACAGGCCCCCCATGACGGCCGCGGCGATTCCCATGCGATACGTTGCCGCCACCAGCGGGTGTGAGGATGCGCCGCGGATAAGGATGCTTGACGACGAGGCGAAGGCAACGCCGACAAGCAGGAGCAGGGTGGCGCGGCGCATGTGACGGACCTAGATGCCCTTTTCCCGCAGGCGCGCCCTCATGGCCTCTATCTCCTCGACGAGGGATTCACCGATGCAGAATCGGTGAACATATAAGCCCAGGGCCTCAATGCCCTCCACCTCTTTTTCAGAGTAGATAGGAACATATATCTTCACCGGTTCCTTGAACGGGTTGCCGACGATGACATCACGATAGCCGAGCTTTGCCTTGTTTTCCAGGATGTACCCGCCAAGGTTGAGCGCCTCTTTTGGTTGAACGATGAACTTCGGCATTGCGATTCCTCCTATAGAATTGCCAAGATAACTCCCACAACGCCCAAAGCGGTGCAGCCAAGCGACAGGGGATACACCTGCTTGAAGGTGAGCACCGGCGTGAAGGCCGATATGATGGCCGCGGCCACGGGAAGGGCAAGGCAGAGCAGCAGGTGCGGTACGAGGGCCCATCCCACGACAGGGGGCAAGCCGATGTAAAGCGTCACGAAAATGCTTGACATGACGATGAGCGTTGCCTCCTTCATAAGGTAGTAGGCTGCCCTTGCACGGGCAGCATACTCGAGTGAGGGGCCCTCTATGACATCGGCCTTAGTGTGCATGATTGAGAAGGGGTACTCGTTGAGAACCACCAGATAGCCGGCCACATAGGCAAGTGCGCCCACCAATCCGGGGGCGGTGAAGAGCAGAGGCGAAAGGGAGAAGATATCCCTGATGCCAAAGGCCGCCGTATCAAACCCTTGGTAGGCAGCAACGGACATGATGCTGATGGATCCCGCCATCACCGCTGGCACGAACATCCCCAGATACAGGGGGAACGAACCGATGGAGATAAGCTTGAAGGTCCGTAGGGCGGCAACCTGCTCAAAGGAGCGCCGAGTTGCACCTTTCATGATGGCACCCTTGATGCGGTCAGGGTAGGGCATCCTGACGGAAAGGATGGACTGTGAAAGATTCCCCATGAAAATGTAGAGGGCCTCCTCCACCTTCACGAGCCCGGCGATGGCAACAAGGGTGGCAAGGCCGAGCACGCCGCTCCAGGCGGGTGTCGTGAGGAGCAGTATGAAAAACATGAGGAAAATCCCAATGACCGGCAGCGCGTGGTAGAGCCTCGGCATGGGCGAAACTGGCGTGATGCGCTCCTTGTAAATAAACTTGAAGATGGCCCAAAAGCCGGGGGTAAGAATGGGGGGACCGATACGAAGCTGTATGCGGGCCTGAATCTTACGCATGATACCCGGTATATAGGTCGACGATGCAAAGAAGACGACCGGTATGACGGCTGTCGTGAGGGCAAACGTATCCCATTCCATCAGCCCCGCCTCCGTGCTAGGCGCCGAAGCTCCTCCGGCTCGAGGATATACTCCCTGCCACGCGCCTCATCGATGACGGTCATGCGGTTCGTGCAGGTGAGGCACGGGTCGCATGACGCGATGGTGATGGTGGCGTCAGTGAGATGGTCTCCGATGCAGGCGACCTCCATTGCCGAAAGCGAGGACATGGTGGGTGTCCTGTTCTGGTAGCTGAGAATGCGTCCGTTGTCGTCAAGGGCACACGAATCGTAGATTTCCCCGCGTGCAGCCTCGTTGTACGAGACCTGGTACTCCATGGGGCCAAGCTCGAAGGAGACATTGACTGGTTCCTCGTCGGGAAGGGTCTCAAGCGCCTGTCGGATGATGGAGATAGACTCGATACACTCGGCGACGCGCACCGCCACGCGGTCCACCACCATGCCGCCATCGCTGACGGCTATCTCAAAGTCGAAGTTGTCACGGTATTCGGAAACGTCCATGCGCCAATCGTAGGCAATGCCGGAGGCGCGCATATTGGGTCCAAGTGCCCCGTATTTGACGGCGTCCTCCTTGGAGAGGTACCCGATGTCACGGACACGGGAAACGATGAGCGAGTCGTTGAGGGTTCGGTCACGGAACTGTATGAGGGACTCCTCAAGCGTTGCAAGCATGGAAAGAAGTGTCTGCTTCTTCTGCTTGTCGATATCGCAGCGCGGCCTGATGCCACCCAGAACGGGGATGGTGTAATGCACACGATTACCCGAGAGGACAAAGAGCATGTTTTGCACCGGCTCACGGATCATGAAGGCGCGCATGGAGAAGGTCTCGTGCCCGAGAATCTCAAAGGCGTGGCCAAAGAAGAGCAGATGCGAGTGAAGGCGCTCGAGCTCGGCGCCGATGACCCTGATGTAGTGGGCCCGCTGGGGCACCTCAATGCCGAGGCCGCGTTCCACCATGCGGGTACCGTTCCATATATGGATATGGGAACAAATGCCGCAGATGCGCTCGGTGAGGATAAGACCTTTTTGTACGGGCATGCCCTCCATGATACGCTCGATGCCCCGGTGTGCCGTGTCGTACGTTATCTCTGCGTCGACGACCATCTCGTCATCGACAAAGAGCCGCGTCCGGAACGGTTCCAAGAGGGCCGAATGGACGATGCCGAGCGGCACCTCGACCTCGGCGCGTTCTTTTCTGTCAGTGTCTGCCATTGAGCTCACCTCTTCCCCGCCAAAAGCGGTATGACCGATGCAACGGCCTGTAGTATGTCCTCCGGCCGCGGTGGGCAGCCGGGTATGTTGGCGTCAACAGGGATAACCTTGGCCACACCGCCAATTATCTGGTCGGAACTCCCAAGGTCGCCGCCGAGATTGGCATACGGTCCGCCGGTGATGGCGCACGTGCCGATGGCAGCCACGAGCTTGGGTTCCGGTATGGCCTCGTATATTTCCTTGAGGGCCTTTTCAAACTTCTTCGTGACAGGGCCCGTGACCGCGAGAATATCCGCCTCACGGGGATTCCAGGTAAGCATGACCTTGTACTGCTCCATATCATAAAAGGGGGACATGACGGCATTCACCACCTCGATGTCGCACCCGTTGCAGCCGCCGGTATAGACAAGCATGATGTGGACGGCGTTCTTTCGTGAAATCTCCTTAAGCATTAGTGTCCCTCCTTGAGCAGGCCCCGGGCCTTTTCATCTAGTAGCGCTATGACGGCGTCGTACTCCTTGCTGTCCCGCATGACGATGGGTTGCTGAAGGAGCTCGGCGATGTTTCCCGTCCACTCCCCGACGCAGCGCGGATGGATGGCACCCGGTTTTCCGTAAAAGGCAAAAATGGGGCAGTTGTCGTGGCACTGGAAGCAGAACATGCATTTGAGGGGGTCGAGAACGGGTCGCCGTTCCTTGACGTAGGTCGGTGTAATCTCCACAGGCGCCTCGAGAGGCACCATCTCTATGGCCTTGACGGGGCATGTGTTGGCGCAGGCGCCGCAGCCGATGCACGCCGCGTCATTGACGGTCTTCGGATAGGCCACACCGCCCGAGACTATCATCTTGCGCATGGGAAGGGAGGTCTTCCTGTCGACGGCAAAGAGGATACGTACAACGTTGTCATACGCCCCCTTGAGCATGAACACAAACATATTCTTCACTTTCTCACCCCCTTGGTGCGCCCGTCCACAAGGACGTCGCCAAGCTCTGTCCGCACGGTAACGGCGTGGCCGGGACAGATATTGTCGCAGGCGCCACAGTACATGCAGGCATCCATATCCCACTCAAGGTCTTCGGAAATGGCCTGCACCGGGCAGATGGCGACGCACTGCATGCAGGAGACGCATAGGTTGGGGTCGTAGGTGACCGAACCGCCGGTGATGGCCGACTTGTCATGGGCGGCATAATCGATGGCATCAAAGGGGCAGACCATGGCACACACACCACACAGGTCGCAGATATCGAGATCCACGGAGAATCCATCCTTGTCGACGGTGATGCACTGGCGCGGGCACAGCTCCTTACAGAGGCCGCATCTGACGCAGGCTTCGGTGACTGTTCCCGACCAGCGCGTCTTCTTGAGCGTGATGGCGTTTTCGGGGCATGCCTTGACGCATCTGCCGCAGAGGATGCAGTGTCCTTGGTAGATGCCATAGTCGTCCTGACGCATGTCGTAGGGGCAGACCATAAGACAGAGGTTGCACCCCGTGCACAGGTCGTCACGGTACTGGATACGGGGGCCCTTGCGGGCAAGCGCGCCGTAGTTGCATGCATCGATGCAGTTGTTGCAATTGACACAATAGCGCACGTGCGCCTCCCGTTCTCCGGTGTGGATGGTAATGCGCCCGTCTTCCATGGATATGGCGTCCACGGGGCATTCCCTCACGCAACGGTAGCAACGGATGCAGCGCTTGTCGCTTATCTCGGGAACGGTGATGGCATTGGTGGGGCAGATCTCCTGGCACAGGCCGCATTCGGTGCAGATTCCCTGCTTCGCATCAAGGATGATGGCATGGGCAGGGCAGATGTTGCGGCATTTGCCGCAGTTGGTGCACAGCTCGCGGTCGATGAAGACGGAGGACTTCGATACTTCCCCCTTTCCCTTTGCCGGGGCCGGGCGGTCGATGGTCTCAAACGTCTTGTGCTGGACGTTGTATTCGAGAAGGCCGGTGACGTTTTTCTTTGCCGCCACGGGGCATACCTGCTCGCAGACCCCGCACATGGAACATTCGCCGTAAGAGGTGTTCTCTCGTATCTCAATAAAGCCAAAGGGGCAATTCTTGGCGCAGATGCCGCAGCCGGTACACAGCTCACGGTCAACTACATACCCGCCGTACTGATTCTTGAAAATCGCCTTTGACGGGCATACCTCAGCACACTTGCCGCAGGTGACGCAGTTAAACGCCTTTGCCTCCCGCTTGAGGATGGCTTTGGTGGGACACTCCTCGATGCACTTCATGCAGAGGGTGCATGCGTCGGTGGTGTAGTACATGACTATCGACCTCCTGCCGCCTTGCCGGCAAGCATACCGATAAGCGCCGCAAGATAGACGCCTGAGACGGGCAGCTCAACGGACAAGTCCCAGGTATAGAATGGGTAGCTTCCCATGAGCACGTCTATGAGGACCGCCACGCCCAAGATGGTGACATATGTTTTCCTGTTAAAGAACTCGCTCGTTACCGAGAGGCCGAGAACGGCACCGATAACGGCTCCTATGACGAGTACGCCGAAGGGATTCATTTCTTTTCAGCCCCCATGAGCACGGTGATGATGGTACAAAAGCCGCTGAGCACCTTGAGGGCGATGCCGATGTTCAGGTACGGTATGATGCCCGCGTTCGTAGCGTCAGGGTAGGAAAGAAGGTTGACTGCCCACTGTGCCACGCCAAGGCCGGGATAGAAGTCGGCGCCTACGTTGTACAGGTAGTACCCCGAGAGCCCGAGGCCCGCAAGCCCGAGACAGAGATAGATAAGCGCACCCACTCCCTCGAAGGTCTCGAGCGATCGGTGCGAGAGGCTGAACACATTCTTACGCAAGCCAAAGACCACCACGGAAAGGAAGAAGGCGGTAGCTATGACCGAACCTCCCTGGAACCCACCACCAGGGGTAATGTGGCCGCCGAGGGTGATGACGATACCAAACGCCACGATGATAAAGACAAGAGGCGCTGCAAACACCTTCTGCACCACGGAGGGCTGCCGAGTTGCTGCCGTGTCCCTCACCTTGACATCGCCGCCGAGCACGCCCCGACCAAAGAGGATGCCGGTGGTAAAGACGGCGGTGATGAGGATAAATGCCTCACCGAGGGTATCGTACCCGCGCCAGTCAAAGAGAATGACCGTTATCATGTTCGGGGCGATGGATGGACCCTGCAGATTGTAGACGTAGCTCACACCGGGTATTATCTCAAAGGAGGTGAGCGCCTTGAGCACGAAGATGGAAAAGATGCCCAAAAACACCGCTGCCACCACGGTGCGCATCTCGTAGATGTCCTTTGTATTCATCAGAATCCCCCCACCATGAGAAACAGAACAAGCCCCATGACGATGGCAATATAGAACGCGGCGATAGCGAAGTGGTCAGAGTTTTCCCTGGATACCTTCTTGACAAGCGGCAGGGAAAATGCCACAAGCGCGGTGACCAGGATGGCAAGGACGGCAGAGGTAAGGCTGTCGAGCCCGCGCAAGAGAGCCACGAACGCCAGAGGGAAGAAGGCAAGGAGCATATACTCCGCCGTGAATCCCCCCCCAATGTGGGTCCCGCCCCTGCTCTTGAGAGTTTCGTGCAACGTATCATAGAGTGAACGCATCTTCAGACCCCCATGGTAAGTGTTATGGCAACGTCGGCAAAGCGATCATAAAGCGGACCCGGATGGAGGCCGATGCCTAAGCACACAAGCGCCAAGATGACCATGGTGGCAAACGTCACCAGGGGAAGGGCGTTGGATAGCTGCGGGCGCCCAATAGCGGCCACCGCGGTGCTCTCCTTGAGGAAGGTAAGGAAGAAGCCCTTCATGAGCGCAACGAAGGTGACGATGGTGCCAAGGATGATGACGACGCCCAGCTCGGGATATCCCGCCTGGAAGGCCGCACCGATAAGCCGGTATTCACTCTGGTAGGCGTTAAAGGGCGGTACGCCCGAAACGGCCATGATGCCAATAATCTGGAGGAACGCCAAGCGGGGGGCCTTTGTGAGCAGGCCGCCAAGCCGGGAGAACTCCGTGGTCTTTGCGCCCTCGTAAATGACAAAAACGGTCACAAAGAGCAGTGACATGGCAAGCGCATCGTTCACGGCATGGAAGATGCTTGCGGCAATACCGTCCGGCGTCCCTAGGCTCAACCCGATGCCCACGAGGCCTGCCTGCCCCACGGCGGCAAAGGCCAAAAGCCGGCGGAAGTCCGTCTGCACCAAGGCCATGACCGAGCCGAACGCCAGCGTGATGACCGAAAGGCCCACCATGACGGCAGACATGTTCGATAGGCCTCCGAAAAGGCGCAAAAGAATGATGGCAATTGCCACGAGCACAATCTTTGTCTCCGTCTGAAGCAGCGCGGCCACATCGGCCTTGGCACTGCTGTAGATGTGGGACTTGATGGTGTGGAAGGGGAAAAGCCCCGATTCAAAAAGCCATCCTATGACGAGAAGCCCAACAGCTGTGAGCACGATGGGGCTCTTCGTGTTTCCTGAAAGCGCATTTCCAAGGTCGGTGATGTTGAGCACCCCGAAGGTCCCAAGAAGAAGCGCAATGCCAAGGAGTATCGCACCGCCCGCCACACCACCGAAGATAAGGTATTTGAGAGCCGCTTTGTAGCCCCCGATGTCGCCCTTTGCCACCACCATGGCGGCTTGGGAGATGGTGAGGATCTCCAAGAAGACGAACATGTTAAAGATATCATTTGCCATGACCACGGCGCTCACCGCGGCGATGCTGAGCATGACCATGGAGAGATAGACACCCGACGCCCGCTTCTCGTTGGATGTGTGCGAGAGGACGGCGAAGGTGGCAATGGCGGCAAGGAGGAAGATGAGGGCCCGCTGGAGGAATCCAAAGGAATACTCGATGGCAAGATTAATCCGGCCCAGGGCAATGCCCGTCTCCGCAGGGGTGTCGATGGCGGGATGCGCACCGAAGAGATGGTTCCCGTACACCGCCAGGAGCGGCACGGCGATGACCACGACCATGGCCAGGGTGCCATACACCCGGACCGCCCGGTCTTTCCCGTGCATGAGATTGAGCAGTATCGCAGAGATAAGCGGAAATACCACCATAAGGGGTATGAGTTCAGAGTTCATGCGTCATCCTCCTGAAAGATGTGTGCTACCGAAAGGGAGCGGTAGTGCTGATAGAGCTTGATGGAAATGCCCAGGAGGACTGCCAGGGTCGAAGCGCCGATGACGATGTTCGTAAGGACCAAGGCAAAAGGAAGCGAATACGCCGCATCGTTGGCAAAGTCCCCAACGGCACCGCTGCTAAACAGCTTCTCGGAGATGATGGGCACGATGCCGCCTGGCTTGAACCCCTCCGTGATAAGGACAAGGTTTACCCCGTCTCCCACCAGCATGACCCCGATGATCTTCTTGACCAGGTTGTCCATGAACGCGATGGCGTACAGGCCGATGATGACAAGAAGGCCGGCAACGACAAAGGACCACAGTTGCACATCAACGTTCATTCCTGATACCTCCTCGTCTTGAGTACGGTGATGGCCATGAGGCCGGGAATGAGGGCTGAACCAAGAATGGCCTGGGTGATGGCGACGTCTGCAGCCAAAAGGCGCTGGTACAGGAGTGCAAGCCCGAGCCCCTGGAATCCGATGATGATGACCGCACGCATGAGGTCACGCTGTACAAGAGCGAGTATGGAGGAGGCCACGATGACAAAGAGAATGGCAATCTCAATAATCATTGCCGGCACCTCCGTCATAGTGCGCCTTCGCGATGGAATGTACAGCGACCGGCGTTAGGAAGAAGTACAGGAGCGCGACAAGCGCCACCGTGGGCCTTCCCACGGCGAAAAGCGCGATGATGCACGCACAGTCGACCACGCCAATGATATGAAGGCGGGCGTAGAGTATCTTCGGCATCTTGGCAAATCGCATGAGCCCGAAGGAAGCGATGAAAAGAAGCGCGCCGCTCACAATGAAGACGGCCGCCTGCACGGCATTGATATCGGCATTCACTGGAATCCGCCCCCGGTGAGCATCTTGGCGATGATGATGGTCCCCACAGGGCCGAGTACGAGGAGGTAGAGGGCTATGTCGGGGGAAAAGGCGATGGGGGTGTACTCACCCACAACGACGAGTCCCGTAGCC
>JAHKLV010000146.1 GCA_020854925.1 Candidatus Methanofastidiosia archaeon
CCGTCCGCATCGCCAAGAGCTCCGAGGCGACGCTCGTCATCGTCTCGGTGCTCGACCCGGGCAAGCTCGGGGTCACCCCCGACGTGGCGGAGCGGTTCAGCCCCTTCTACGCCGAGACCCCCCTCCCCGCGGAGGCAGCGGAGCGATTCTGCTTCTCCTGCGCGGACCGGTACGCGGACGCCAAGGAGACCGCCACGTACAAGGCGGTGGAGACAGATCTCGAAGAGGCGCGCAAGTACGCCTCGCGCCGGCATGTCGCCGCGGAAACGGAGGTGCTCATCGGCCCCGTCTCCGAGGTCATCGTGGACTATGCCGAGGAGAAGAAGGTGGACCTTATCATCCTCGGTTCCCGCGGGCTCTCCGGCTTCAAGCGGATGCTCATGGGCCACGTGAGCAGCGACGTTACGGAAAAGGCGCACTGCCCCGTCCTCATCGTGAGGTAACGGGATTTTCTTCTTTTTTTTCTTATTTTCTTTTATTTAACTCCTAGTCTCCCTATTCTCAACAGTATGCCAATCCCTGCATCATGGTGTCCTTGTTGCTTCATTGCCTACGTATGCGTGCTCCTGGGCCAAAAGATTAATATGGGGTTTGTGCATAGGGTGTATGCCCATGGATAAGTAGGAATCGAAGAGAGGATATTTAGTACGTGGGTAAAGAACAGGAAAAGAGGTGAAATCCATGGGTTATGAGGATCGTAGGGACGACCGCAGGCGCGGACCAAGGACCGGATTCGGAGGTCCACGCGAAATGCACAAGGCAACGTGCTCAGACTGCGGCGAGGAATGTGAAGTCCCCTTCAAGCCAGCCGAGGGTCGGCCTGTCTACTGCAGGGACTGCTACCAGAAGCACAGGAAAGAATAAGCCTGGAAGCGCAAAGGCGCGTTATGCTTAGTATTCTCTATCTTTCCCTCTTCCTCTCTTGGGAAAAGGGATTCCTTTTCTTTCTTACCTCTTCGCAGGGGGATGCATATGGAAAGCGGAGAGCTTCACGTCGGAGAGGCGTATCATATCGATGTTATCGCGGCAGCCTTTGGCACCTCCTTTGGGTGGTTTATCAAAGGCATCATCCCGCGGAGGGATACGCATGGCATGCCCTACGTTCTCCTGTTTTCCAGTGTGGTTAATCCTGCCTCGAGCAGTCTTTCTGGGAGAACGCTCCGCTTCTGCGGCGAGGGCTCGGCCGGCGGCCCGGAGCCCACAGGGGCAACCCGGGCGCTGCTTCGGGCCTGTTTTGGACATGCCCCTATCTTTGGATTTCGGAAGGAGCGACGGGGGCGTGTCTGGCGGTATCTGGGGCCCCTGCGCGTCATCTCATGCACGCAAGAACTTTGTGAAGGGCGCCTGCAGATTGTCTTCGTATTCGAATGCCTGCCCGGGCCAGAAGAACGGGAAAAAAGTTAAAAAGACACAAAATCTGTGGGCTGCATGCTTTTGGATAAAGCATCGAATCTCCCCCCTGCAGTCAGATTTTACCTGTTCACGTATATGTGGTCGTGGCCGGCATGGGTTGCGCTCGGCCTGACGGGAACACCCCTCAAGGGCGTTGTACCGCTCGTTGTGTTTTCTTTTGCAGGCATCGGCCCCTCCGCGGTCGGGATCCTTCTTGCGCGTAGGGAGGGCAGCGGATATTGGGCTGATTTTAAGCTCAGGGTAAAGGACCCGCGCCGCATATCCCGCTCTGGGTATGCGTGGCTTGCCGGCTTCGTGCCGCTCACGTCTGCGGCAGCCTTTGGGCTCTACGCCCTGATGAGGGGATGGGGGGCCGCTTCTGCATCGCTCACACCCTACGAGGGAACGATCATCGGGCTTGTCCCCTTTGCGGCAGTCCTTATGGCTTTTGGCCCCATACCTGAGGAGCTGGGGTGGCGGGGATACGCACAGGACGTGCTTGAGCGTACACGTGGCTGGTTCGGTGCGAGCCTGGTGGTCGGCGTCGGATGGGCGCTTTGGCACGTGCCGCTCTTTTTCATACCAGGAACCTACCAGAACGGCCTGTATGCCACGTCCCCCGTCCTTGTCGTGGACTTTGGCATCCAGTTTCTTGTCCTCGCCCTGGTGATGGGGTGGTTGCGCGCCAGGGAGCGCTCGAGTATCTTATCTGCCATTCTCTTTCACTTCTGTATCAACTTCGTCGGCGAGCTCATAGGCCTTCCCCCAGGGGCCATGGTGCTACGCACCGCGGTACAGGCTGTCTGCGTAGGAGCCATCATTATCCTCTCCCGCCGCCGGAACGGTGAAACCCTTATATGCCCTGCGTGAGATAGGATAGGTATGGAAGAATCCTTCCAGCTGGTGCGGCTTTCGAAAGAGAACCTCGATGATTTTTTAATTTTTCATAACAGGGAGTGCGACTACGGTCCGTGCTATTGCATGTACTGGTGGGTCGACCACGACACGTGGGAGGAGCGGACAGAGACGGAAAAGCTGCTCATGAGAAAGCGTCTCGTATCGCAGGGCGTCTTTGACGGATATCTCCTTTATCGGAACAGCGTCCCCGTGGCGTGGTGCCAGTGTCATCCGCGGGATGCCTTTCCACATATCACAGAGCGATTCGAGCTTCGACCCGAGGGGGATGTGTGGGCCATGACGTGCTTTCTCGTCAAGCGCGGGCAGCGCCACGGGGGCATCATGACCGAGCTTCTCGACCGTGTCCTTGCCGATCTGCGGGCACGTGGCGCCCGTGCCGTGGAGGCATATCCGCGCCGCCTCGAGACGTTTGATGAGCTCTATGCGTGGAACGGCCCGGAACAAGCCTTCATCGAGGGGGGGTTCTCATTTGTCAAGTATGCAGGGAATCGATGCATCTACCGGTATGATTTTGTGTAACGGTGGGAAGAAAGGCTGCCAGAGGGTCATATTATGTGCCTCTCAGGCATAACAGCATGCAAACCCTTATATAGTGCGCACCTTTTCCTCTCAGTAAAGCCAAAAGACGTGTGAGGGCCTGCGCCCCACTATTCTGAGTGCCATATGAGATGGATCTATGAAATTTGAAGAGATGGGGCTTGAGGAAACCATTCTCAACTCGCTGCAGAGAATACAGTTCGAAAGCCCGACGAAAATACAGGAAGAGGCGATACCTCTCATCAAGGCGGGACACGACGTGTTCGGCCAGTCAGCGACGGGATCGGGCAAGACTGCTGCATTCGGCATTCCCCTCCTCGAGAAGATGGAGCGGGGAAAAGGCGTCCAGGCACTCGTCCTGGAACCTACCCGCGAATTAGCGAAGCAGGTTGCGGGAGAGCTCAAGAAGTTCTCGCGCTTCAAGAAGGTCGGCATCGCCACGGTCTATGGCGGCGTGTCGTTCCAGCCCCAGATTAAAGGCGTTTCGACGTCCGAGGTAGTGGTCGGCACACCGGGAAGGATTATGGACCTCATGAGAAAGGGTCACCTATCCCTTTCGAACATCAAGCTCTTTGTCCTCGACGAGGCAGACAAGATGATCGACATGGGCTTTTTCGACGACATGGTCTACATCGCGAAACAGACACCCGATACGAGACAGACGCTTCTCTTTAGTGCCACAATGCCCGAGAAGCTCAAGTACATACGCCAGCAGTTCTCCCGGGACGCCAAGGTTGTCGAGGCATCCTTCAAGGTGCGCGAGGATATGCTCAAGCAGTACTACATCGAAGTGCCGTACACCAAGAAGTTTTCCCTGCTCATGCACCTTGTCGCACAAGAGAAGCCGGAACAGGCCATTGTCTTTTGCAACGCCCGCTACGAGGCCGATGATGTTGCCTGGAACCTGCGCGAACAGGGAATCAACGCCAAGGCGCTCCATGGCGGCATGCCCCAAAACAAGCGTGAAAAGACCATCAACCAGTTCCATGACCGGAACATCGCCGTGCTTGTTGCCACGGACGTGGCCGGCAGGGGCCTGGACATACGCAACGTTTCCCACATCTTCAACTACAGCATACCCTCAAACGCGGAGGACTATGCCAACAGGATAGGCCGCACGGCGCGTGCTGGCGACCGGGGGACGGCGTACTCGCTCCTGAGCAGGGACGACCACGAAAACTTCCGCCGCGTGCAGCAGACGTTTGACTATGACATCGAGGGCCTCAACATCGACCGGTTCGCCATCCTTCCGTTCAAGAAGCGTGATGCGAAGGAAAAGGGCCGGAGTTCGCCACCGCAGCGCGGAGCGAAGTTTTCGAAGGGGCAGTATTCCCGCGGTGACCGTCGGCCACGCAAGCGGCAGGGCGGGTCATGGGAAAACGAGCGGGTCGGATTCGCGCAGTAAGCGCTGAAAAAGACCGGGGCCCATCATGGGGCCCTACCTCCTTTTTTTTGATGTTTTACGCCTTACTCGGCGAAAAAGACGATGGTGTCCATAATCGTACCCAGGTCCGAGGGATACTGGTCGTCCATGTTTGTGAATACCTTCACGTACACGTCGATGGACTGCCCCACCGCGAGCGGCGTGTTCCATATCGCCATGAAGTGGGACGGATTCCCGTGGGGCGAATAGGTGAAGAGGATGGGCGACGTTGCGGTTACATCGGCCCCGTCAAGCTTCTGGTAGAGGGTGAGCCGTACGTTGCGCGTTCCGTTGTTGGTGACAACAAAGAGCTTGCCGAGGTTCGTCTCCGCCTCATTGTTGACGCCCGCAGGAAGATTGAGTCGTACGGCGCCGTTGGCATCGTATTCGACATATGGGCTTGCGGCCTCTATGGCCAGGAGCGCCGATGCGTCGCCTGCCACCTCCACGAGGGCCGACCGCTCCGCGTTGACCGAGGTAAAGGCACCGGTGGACACGGCGATGAGTGCGCCGGCCAGTATGACGAGAACAGGAAGGATTTTCTTCTGCATGTGCTACACCTGCGTGAAATGAATATATGTTCATATATAAAGGATATGAAACATAGGTCAGGAACA
>JAHKLV010000062.1 GCA_020854925.1 Candidatus Methanofastidiosia archaeon
GCATGCATCCCGACATCATAGGCAATGGGGCAGGCAAGGGCTATGCGGTACGCATAATCCGAGTCCTCACCCCAATGAGCCTCCTCGTCGAAAAATCCGATGGCCTGCACCGTTTCCTTGCGTATCGCATAATTGGAGGAAACGAGCACCCGGTGTGGCAGCTGCGCCTGGAGCCTGAAAAAGCGAGAGATACGCGTGTTGCCCCCGATACCGGGAAGCGTGCATGCCAGGACCGGTCCGCCGGTGGCGCTGTGGACTGCGTAGCCGGTGGCATAGGCTCCCGCCTCGGGATATGTCTCGGCAAGGGAGAGGACCGTGGAAAGAAAGGTTGGCTCCCATTCGTCATCAGCATCAAGAAAGGCGATGTATGCCCCCCGCGCCATCCGGATTCCCGCATTCCGGGCAGAAGATACACCCCCATTCTCCTGGCTTAATACCGTTATTCGTGCATCGTCCATCGCTGCGGCGATGTCAGGGCCGGCGTCGGTGGAACCGTCGTCGATAACGAGCAGCTCAAACGCCGGCATGGTCTGGGACAGCACGGAAGTGATGGCCCGGGCAAGGGTCTTTTCCTTATTGTAAAGGGGTATGACAACGGAAACGAGTGGCACCGTGCCTTAGTAGGTATCCACACATTTATGCCTTTTCCCGATGAGGTGGCACAGATGCCGCTAGTAATACCGTACCACATACAGCATACCGGGCTCAAGCACATAGGCTGGTGACGATTCGTCAAATCGTACCGGCTCCTCATGCATGAGGGCTTCTATTGTCCCATAGGAACGCCCGCTCTGGAGGAGCAGGTTGACGGCATGACTGCCGGTACAGTGTAGCGTATCGATATAAAACGCGCCATCGTGGATGTCGATGTCGATGCGTGAAAGATCCTCCTTGCGGTCGTGGTACTCGCCAAGCGTGACGACCTCGAGGCCGCAGGAACGGATATAACCCACATATTCCCTGAACGCGGAAAGCCGCTCCTCATCGATTGCCCCACCTTCCCCAATAACCGTCCAGTCGTGAAGGATGGTGACATGGACCTCCTCGCCGGATTCTAGAAAGTCGTCGATGCCCCTTTTCAATACGTCCAGATCTTCATGGCGGGGCGGGTCAAAGCACGTCTCGTAGTAGATGCTGTTTATCACGTTGAGCAGGAAGGAAGGGTGGTCCCGCACGTCGGTGATGGTGTCATACCCCAAAAGTCTGCAAGCCAGTGCGGTATCCGCAGTGCCGCTATCGTAAGGCGGAATGAACGTCGTGGGGCGAACGCCCAAAACGCGCTGGATAAGGGCGGTGCCTGCATCGATGAGCGCATACTGCTCTTCAAACGAGAGCACGTTGAAATGCTCATGGGCGTATCCGTGTGTCGCTATCTCATGCCTCGTGGCGCCAGAAAGAAGCAGGGCTGTCTCGGCATCAAGCCTGGCAGGTATCACGCCAAGGGTGATGCTGACACCGGCTTCATCGGCACATGAAAGAAGAGCCGCCGTTGCAAGGGAATGGTCCCCCACGTCGTCGTTGCGCAGGACAGCATACTTGACCGAAAAGACCTCGTTGATGGTGGGGTATTCCACCTCTCCAAGGACCGTGCGGAATTCCTCCATGGTCCGTGTCCTCACGAGCAGCGTGTTGTCATACTCGGCAACGAGAAAGCCGGATACAAAGAGAAGGACGCAGACCGCATAGACATGGGCCTTGGCAACATCACGCAGGAAAAAGGCAAGAGCGGCGGCGACCAGCACGATAAAGAAGGCATAGAGGAAATTGAACACAATACGTTCTTGTCGTGACACAACGCTGTAAAGCAGCATGAGCAGGAGTGCTGATACGCACACGATGCCCACGAATCGGGTGTGTGTAATACCATACCGTTCGGCAATGCCCTTCATGTATGAGTATCGTTGCGCGTTCTTAAATATACTATGCCGTAACCAGTATCCCTGTGTAGCGACGAGGGATACGATGCTTGTGCGTCAAGTATTAATACTGCAGCCTGATAGGTATCACGGCAAAGGCCAACGGACAGAGGGGGTAACGGCGACGGACAGGGGTGTGGACACCATCTTTTTTGACCTTGACGGCACGCTCACCCGTGCTACGCTCAACAACACCTTTACGTTTATTGACGCATTCTTCGTCACACACCACATGTACAGGCGCCGGGCCCTGTCCTGGCTATGCAAGGGGTACTGCAGGATACGCCACCGCGACGAGCGCAGCCGGCGTGCGGCATGCATCTCGTGGCTCTTTTCGGGCCTCTCGCGCCAGAAGCTCGAGGACTTCGCCTCCGGGACATACCTTGCGCTTGTCAAAGCGCACGAAAACGAGGCTGTTGCTGCCGCCCTCTCCCGCCACAGGGGCGCGGGCAGCAAGACGGTGCTTCTTACCGCCTGCACGGAGATACCGGCACGGGCCATCGCCTCCTCCTATGGAATTGACGAGTGTATCGCCACCACCTTCCGGTATGATGACGACCGCGTGCGCGGCATCGGGTGTGACACGTATGGCGAGGGAAAACGTGTAGCCTTGGAGGATGCAGGATACACCGCAGCCGATCTCATGCACGCCACCTACTACGTTGACCCGGAACCCCGCGAGGACGGGGTGATATCGTCCATGGGTACGGTGTGGGCGGTAGACGGGAAGATGTGCTCCTTGTTACAAGGGGGTGGCTCCAGTGGATAGGCTGGAAAAGGAACGCCTCGCGCTTTTTGTGCCGGGGCTCTACACGTACGTTTCACGCTATCCGCGCGTTTCCGTCTTTCTGCTCGTGAACCTGGCCTACACCACGACGGTAGGCATTCTCTACGCCGAGGTGTACCGGTATCGGGGGTGGGGGGCGTACCTTTCCTCAGACGTGTGGAACCACGCCGCATGGTACGTCGTGCTCTATGTGCTCTTCTTTCTCGTCTATGAGATGGGGTATATCCACAACGACACCGTTGCCGTACGAAAAGAACCCCATCCAAAGTACCGCCTCTCGGGAATGCCACCTCTTAGCCTCGTCGGAGCGAGCTTCCTGTTTCGCTTCGCGTCGTTTAGTGGCATCCTCTCATACCTTTATGTGGCCAGGAACTGGGCGTACGCCCCCTACTTTGCCGCGTACGCCGCCCTCATGCTCGTCGTGTTCTATGTGCACGACACGGTGCCGAAGAGATACCGGCTCGGCACCATCTTCTTCCTGCGCTGCTACCGGGCCACCGCGCCGCTTGCTTCCGTCATGGCCTTGACGCAGGACATCGCCCTGCCCATCTCGATCTACGCCGTTGCATTTTCCGGATACAACGTCCTTTCCTACCTATCCGTCAACAAGAATTCCTTTTCTTTGTGTACGAACACGCAGAGGACGCTCGAGCTCTACTCCCCGCGTACCAGGACCCTCGCCATTTCCGGCACCGTAACGGCACTCGCACTGGCAGCCGCGGGGCTGGGGCAGCTTTCCTTATGGCATGCTCTAACCTTCTCTCTGCTTTGCACGACATATATGGTGGCGCTCTACCTCGTGCAGACCCATTCTACCTTCAAATCTTACTCCTTTTCCTGAAAAGATGGCATAAGGGTAATAAGGACCCCATGCACAAGA
>JAHKLV010000056.1 GCA_020854925.1 Candidatus Methanofastidiosia archaeon
GCCTCTGCACGCCTGGCGGCGTTTGCACGACGGTACGACACCGAGAAGGCATCGCGGCGGTATTCGCCATCCATACCCACCCCCTGCTCCGGCCAATGGTCGAACACGGTGCGGGCAGCATCGGTCGGTTCGTGGAATCCCTCCCACACATCGGCAAGCAGGGTGCGCACGAGGGCCGTCCGATTGTCGTCTGAAATCTTGAAGAGATGGGACCTGAATCGCTTTTTTTCATATCTCTTCATGTCCCATGCGGCCAGCGCGAAGAAGCGGGCGGGATTGACAAAGACGCATGCATCTGTTTCATCGTACGCCGATGCAAAGGGCCCAAAAACGAGCGTTGGGCCGGTGGCATGGGCGGCCGCAGCGGCCTTGAGCGTGTCCATGCGCAGTTCATACGGCGTCGCCGGCGCATCGATGAGCGTGAAGACGGTGGCGGGATAGGCGGCCATGACGCGGTGGTCCACATGCCCCGTGTGCATGGCGAGCGGCGTGCATCCCCTCTCCTCGGCAAATCCGCACATCCACAGCGACTCCTCGCCGAGCACCGTCACCGGAACGTGCCGTGGGGGGCGCCCCTGCAAGGTGCCAAGCAGGAACGATGCCACGTCATCATGCGGGCACCGCTTGGCATGCCTCATGCTTTTTAGAAGGCGACGCGTGGCCAGGATCGTGTCAAGGCGGGAAGAAACGGTTATCTCGCCGTATCCCAGGCGGGTGGCGAGCTTGCCGACAACCCAGCCGCCGGTTCCGATGATGATGCTCTTGTCTGCACGGTCCTCGCATTCAATCCGGAGCGTGCCTGCATCCTCCCATACCCTCGTGATAGCCGGCTCCCTGCGGATGCCGCCAATCTCTTCGCGAATGTCGCGAACTGCATCTCTCACGATGTCTTTCACAAAAGGGGTTGTACTGGTCTTCTATAAAGAAGTATTGCCCGCACGGCGCCCCCATGACAAGGTATTAGAATCCCTAGTCCATAGAAAGGCCATGGGAGGATACGCCGGTACCATGGCATACATCGACCTCACCTCGGGGGTCGTTACCAAGAAGGAGACACCACCTGCTCTGAAGGAGGCGTTTCTTGGGGGAAGGGGCTTTACCTCCCATACCCTTCTCTCACAGGTGGGAAGACAGGTCGCTCCCCTCGACCCCGATGCGGCCGTTGTCATTGCCGTGGGACCGCTTGCCGGCACGTTGAGTCCTTCTTCCGGACGATTCACCGTGGCCGCCCGCTCACCGCTCACGGGCATTCTCGGTGACGCCAACTCAGGCGGCCATTTCGGTGCCGAGCTCAAATACGCGGGATACGATACGCTCTGCATCACCGGGCGGTCTGACCACCCGTGCTACCTGTGCATCGAGGATGACGACATCCGGGTATGCGACGCATCTGCACTCTGGGGGGGTGCCGTAAGGCGGACGGAGGCCGCCATCCGCGAGGAGATGGCCGACGACGATGCCCACATCCTTTCCATCGGCCCCGCGGGCGAGCGGCAGGTGCGCTATGCGGCGCTTGTCAACGATGCGCACCGTGCCGCCGCCCGCTGCGGCATCGGCGCCGTCTTCGGCGCCAAGCGGCTCAAGGCCATCGCGGTGCGGGGAACGGGAGGGGTGGACATCGCCCGTTACGACGAGTTCATCGAAGCCCTTGACACCGTCTACGATGCCATTTACCATGACCCCGTTTATCCTGTGCTCTCCGAGCGGGGCACTCCGTTTCTCATGGACGCCGCGCAGGCGGAGGGCGGGCTTGCAACAAGAAATAACAGAACAGGCATCTGTGATCGATTCGACGAGATATCGGAGGAGGCGTACCGCACCGGATTCAAGGTACGAAACTTCGCCTGTTTTTCCTGCCCTATCCACTGCTCCAATATTTCGGTGGTGCGCGGCGCCGCGGGCACCCAGTGGGGTGAAGGCCCCGAGTACGAGTCGCTCGTATGCTTGGGGACAAAGTGCGGCATCACCTCGCTACCCGCGGTGATCACCGCCACGAATCGGTGCAACGAACTCGGCATCGACACCATTTCGTGCGGCGACTCGATAGCCTTTGCCATGGAGCTGTGGGAACGGGGCATCATCACCCCGTCAGACACAGGGGGTATGGATCTTTCGTGGGGCGATGCAGACACGCTTCTTGCACTCATCGAGCAGATTGCCGCACGGGAGGGCTATGGCGCCGTCCTCGCCGATGGCGTTGCCGCCATGGCCCGTCGTTATGGGCCCGGCGCTGAACGGTACGCGCTCCATGTCAAGGGCATGGGCGTCCCCGCCTTCGACGGGCGGGCAGCAAAGGGGTTTGCCCTCGGCTGGGCCGTGTCCACCAGGGGCGCCGACCATCTGCGTGCCCTGCCGAACTTCGAGCTCCTTGGATTCTCCTCGGACGAGGCACGCAGACGATTCGGCTCGCCGTATGCCAACGACCCCTATGAGGAGCGGGGAAAAGCGGAGCTCGTGGTCTGGCATGAGAACTTTAGCGCCGTAGTGGATGCAGCCGAGATGTGCAAGTATGAGACGTTTTCCACCTATGCGGTCACCCCGGAGATGCTTGCCAGCCTCCTCAATGCGGTGGTGGGTTCGTCTCGCACCGCGGCCAGCCTTTTGGAGGTCGGGGAACGCATCGTGACGACGGAAAAGCTCTTCAATATCCGGCATGCCGGGCCGGTAAGGGACGCGCTCCCCTACCGTATGCTCCATGACCCGCTTCCCGAGGGTCCGGCTCGGGGCAACGTGGTAGATCTCGAACCCATGCTTGATGCCTACTACGCCCTGCGCGGGTGGGATGACAGGGGGGTCCCGGGGGCGTCTGCGCTGCGTCGCCTTGGCCTTCCCGATGCGGAGGAATGAACGGCAATCCTGGGGTCGTGACGTACGGCGTACGGAAAAAGATAGGTTTTTTAAGCCCTGTTCGCGAGTATAGGTATGGTAACTGCTGAGGAGGGTTCGCTGCTTGTGGCCAATGCACGGTCATGCATAGAGCACCATCTCCGCGGTACGCCATACGAGGCCCCTCCCGGCCTTCCCGAATCGTTTTTCGAGAAGTCGGGTGTGTTTGTGACCCTCAAGACATACCCCGAGCGGCAGCTTCGGGGATGCATCGGGTATCCCGAACCGTCCCTTCCCCTCTTTGAGGCGTTGTGTGACGCCGCCGTGTCTGCGGCGACGCGGGACCCCCGATTCTATCCTGTGACACTTCCCGAGCTCGAAGCGCTGGTGGTCGAGGTTACGGTGCTGACGCCTCCCGTTCCCGTATCCGGGTGCCAGGACCTTGCTAAGGCCGTTCGCGTAGGGCGGGACGGGCTTATCATAGAGAAAGGGTATCACAAGGGGCTGCTCCTTCCACAGGTTCCGGTGGAGTGGGGGTGGACCGAGGAGGAGTACCTTTCGCAGACATGCGTGAAGGCGGGGCTTTCACCCGATGCCTGGAGCACCGATGGTGTGACGGTCTTCACGTTTACCGGCCAGGTCTTTTCGGAGACCCGTCCACAGGGGGAGACCGTCGAGCACACGTGGACGTGAACATATGGAGCAGATCATCTTCCAGAAGGGATTCGAGCTAGCCAAGGCGATTAGCGCCGATGCCGTTCTCTTCTGCGCCCAGTCAAAAAAGGACATCGAGCTAGCCAAGGCCAACGAGCTATTTTATGAAATCAATCCCATTCTTGTCATTACCGACAGGAGCCTTCGCAACAGGTGCGAGCGCGAGCTGTTCCTTGCCGCCGATATCATGAATGTCTACAAAAAGGCAAAGATTTGCATCGCCGGCGCCGTTGAGGAAGGATTCATCAAGATGGAAGACCTCGTGGTCTTCATCGACACGCTGTGGGAGGAGAGCGACAATGCCATCATCACCATGCGTGCCATGCCGTTCATGGACAATGGCATCTACACCATCCTCACGCATACGAGTGAGATCGACCCGCTTGTCATCTACCATGCGTTGCGCATCATCATACAGCTAGGCAAGAAAGGCCGAGAAGGCAAGCCGGTGGGCACCACGTTTATCATCGGCGATTCGGGCGATGTCATGCGCCATTCATCACAGATTACCTACAATCCCTTCGAAGGGAGCTATGTGGAGATATCGGACAAGACGGTGGTGAGCATGATAAAGGAGTATTCCCGCCTCGACGGCGCCTTCATCATCAGCGGCAAGGGGAAGATTGTGGCCGCATCGCGGTATCTGGAAAGCGGCAAGGACGACCTCGTGCTTCCTGCCGGCCTTGGCGCCCGGCATATGTCTGCCGCGTGGATGTCCAAGATCACGAACGAGATAGCGGTGGTCCTGTCCGAGTCTGACAACATGATACGCATCTTCTCGAAGGGGCAGCTTGTCCTCGAGCTCGATCCTAAGGAGATGGGTGGTTAGATGCAGGTTTCATGGTCGGTCATCGCAGACAAGATAGCGGTCAACATCGAGGACATCCTTCTTGTCATCATCATCCTCGCCGGCGGCTTTGTCGTGGGCAGGGCCGTGGGGCGCATCATCGGCATCATCATGCGCCGCAGCGGCATCCTTTCCGTGCTCAAGGGGCCTCGGGCGAAGGGCCGTACGAGCGAGACGAGCATCACCCTTATCGCCTTTATCGAGGCAGTCATACGCTGGACCATCTACCTGATTGCGGTGGGCCAGGCCATCAACATCCTGGGTCTCGAGGATCTCAATCGTGCGACAAGCAACGTGGTAACCTACCTTCCCAACGTTGTTGTCGCCCTAGTCATCATGGTGGTGGGATTTGTTGCCGCCGACCGCATAACTGAGGCGCTTGAGGAATACTTCAGGGAATCGAATCTCCCGCGCTCATCGGTCGTCCTGTCGTTTGTCCGCTACTTCGTCTATATTGTCGCCATCATCATGGCACTGGCCCAGATGCGCATCTCGACGCAGGTGCTCATTGTGATTGCCGGCTCCGTTTCCCTGTTTGCCGCCATCTTCCTTGCCCTAGGGGCCAAGGACCTTGCCCATAACTTCTTTTCCGGGCTCCAGATACTCTGGTACCGTTCCATAAAGGTGGGCGACATCATCGAAGTGGACGGCGTGGTGGGCGTGGTGGAGGAGATACAGCTTCTTAACACGACACTCAAGACACCGGAAAACGCCTATGTCATCGTTCCCAACGGAAAGATTGCCAATGGATTCCTCTACAAGAAGTGAGGGCCTGCGCCTTGCCGCCCTGCTTCCCGATGCCCACGGCGTTCTTGTACGCAGGGAGAATCGATTCCTCGCTACCGTCGACATCATGTCCCCCGTAGAAAGGGGGGTGCCTGTCCACGTCCACGACCCGGGGCGTCTTAAGGAGCTGCTCTACCCCGGAAACGAGGTGCTTCTCCGACGGGCGCCATCCCCCGCTCGAAAGACGTCTTGGGACCTTGTTGCAGCCCGCCGAGACGGGGCGTGGGTGCTGGTCAACGCCTCGTACCACCGTGCCTTGGCCTCTGAGGCGCTGCGACGCGGCCTA
>JAHKLV010000184.1 GCA_020854925.1 Candidatus Methanofastidiosia archaeon
CCTTGTCAAACGGTGAAAAGTAGCGCCACAGGGCGGACCCAGAAGAGTTTTCGGGTGGTTTTGTCTCCTCCGCAACGGTCTTGCGGACGTTGTCGAGAAAGATGAGGTGCCCCTCGTATTCCTTGTTTGCACGTGAAAGCTCGTCAAGGCTGTTCACAAAGGCGCAACCGTTGAGCTCGGGGGCGATGGGGTCTATCTCCTTTTCTATTTCCATCCGGAGTATTTCGAAGTTATCTGAAAGGCTTTTCTTCACGTCGGAAGCATGCGACGTGCACAGGATGTTCGCCTTGGGGTCCTGCATCTCTCGAATCTGCGTTATGGTCCGTACAGCCTGCTCCATCTTGAGGGAACGGGCAGGTGGTTCGTTGATATCTGTACGAAGGTAGACATCACCGAATTCCGACACTGAATCCTTGAACTCAGAAAGAACAATCTTTATGCCATTAGATTCGATAATATGCATGGAATCACATGTGCATCTACCGGTATGCACTTTATAAACCTTATGCCATTTCCTTTCGTCCTCTATGAGCCGTACCGGCGGTCACGGCGCTGATAGTCACGAATAATCCGTAAAAAGTCTATTTTCCTGAACTCAGGGAGGAAGACATCGATGAAGAACAGTTCCGCATACGCCGACTGGAGAAGGAGGAAGTTCGAAAGCCGCGCCTCACCGCCGGTCCTGATGATAAGGTCCGGATCCGGGAGCTCACGGGTGAGGAGATAATTCTTGATGGTATCAAACGTTATCTCATCGGGAGTAAGTGTCCCGTCCTGTATCTTGTGCCCAATAGCCTTCATGGCGTCGACCACTTCGGTCTGGGAACTGTATGCCATGCAGACATTGAGGAAGAAGGAAGAGTATTCCCGTGTCTTGTCCATGGCATCGCGCAGCACATCCTGGAGTTCAGGGGGCAAAAGCTCAAGATGGCCGATAACGTTCACGCGCACCCTGTTCTTGTGGATGCGCTCATCAGACACGAGCTTTGCAAAGCGGTCCTTGGCAAGCGACATGATATTGTCCACCTCATCCCTGTCCCGCTTGGCGTTCTCGGTGGAAAACGCATAGAGGGTGATGACCTTGATGCGTGCCTCGAAGCACCAGGAGAGGAGCTCTTCCACCTTGTTTGCGCCAAACACGTGCCCCATGGACGCCAGGTAGCCGTGGGACGTTGCATACCTCCTGTTGCCGTCGAGGATGAATCCGACATGGACCGGCGGCGTGCGCGAGAGGACCTGGGAGAGGAGCCGGCGCTGATAGGTGCGGTAAAGCGGGGCAAGAAGCGTGGACTGGATCATGGTGCGGATCATGGCATTCATTCCATTTCACGATAGTGCCGGGCAAGCTCCCGGTAGGATGCGGCGTTTTCCCTGATGGCATCCACCGACGCCGGCGGAAGCGTTTTAACTGCTTTTGCGGGAACCCCGAGGATAAGGCTGTTGTCGGGGAACACCTTGCCCTCGGTCACGAGGGCGCCCGCCCCTACAATGGAGTTGTTCCCGATGACGGCACCGTCAAGGACGGTGGCGTTCATGCCGATGATGCAGGTGTCACCGACGGTGGCACCGTGCACCACGGCGCCGTGGCCGATGGTGCACTGCGAACCAATGCGTACGGGGCGGTCTACCGACACATGGAGCGTGCACGAGTCCTGCACGTTTGTTCCCTCCCCCAGCGAGATGGGCGCATGGTCCCCGCGCAGGCTGGCAAAGGGCCAGATTGAACAGTGCGCTCCGACGGTCACGTCACCGGCAAGGTAGCTCTTCGGCGATACGTACGCCGTGGGATGGATGGACAACGTCGTCTTCATAAGGTTCACGGCCTGATGTGTGGATGGCACGGCGGATTCGGCGTGCGATATGAACCACTTTTTTTCCTCATCCTTATAAAATGTATAGGTGGGGGTCAGTCCTCTGTGCCGGGGTTGAGGAGTGTTACCAGATAGGTAGCGGCTTCTTCCACCTCCGGCGTAAGCCCCTGGCCGAACGCCAGGGACGCCGGCTCGATGCATACGAGAAAGACGTCGCATCCCGCGCGCCCCTCGAGGATGCGGGCAAGAGTGGAAAGGGGCATGGCATGCGTTGAGAAGGAGAACGAGGTCACGTCGCGGCGCGTGAAGACGCCCACCGAGCCGGGCCGTGCCCCCATACGTGCGGCGTCCACGAGCAGGACGGTATGCGGCGATGCGGCAAGGATATCGGGTATGAGCGCCTCGGGGACGGTCGCGCCGTCAAGGGCGGTGCAGGTGCCGTCAAGGCGGCGTGCTACCCAGGGTCCCACCCCGTCGTCGCCCTTGAGGTCGTTGCCGATGCCGACAATCACCATGCCCGTCCGCTCCCTCCGGGCAAGGGAGGCCAGGTCACGGGGCGCTGTCATCCTGACTCTTTCCTCCCAAAAGCGAGGCGAACTTCTCCTTGACCTTTTCCGGGTCTGTGGAGGTGAGGCCGTACATCTCGCAGAATTCCTTTGTTGTCGTGATAAGGTAGGTCCGCTCGAGGGGCTTGCGCGTGATGAGCCGGCGGTCCTCGAGCTCCTTGAGGTGCTTGTAAGCGCTTGTCCCCCGAAATCCGATGACTTTCGACTGCTCGATGGGCTGTTTGTATGCGATGAGCGCCAGGGTCTTGAGCAGTGCGCGGGACTCGCGGGCATGGGGAAGGTAGTTCTCGGCTATTTCCGTGTACTCGGGGGTCAGCTGCATCACGTACTCGTCCTTGATGGTCTTCATGATGCGTATGGGTCCCCCGCGTTCATCGTAGGCGGCGGCAAGGGCCTTGAGGAGGGATGTCACCTCCCTCGTAGGAAGGTCGAGCTGCTGCCCGAGCTCCTTGGCGGACACGGGCCTGCCGGCGGCAAAAAGCACCGCCTCGACAATATGCTGCGGTTCCATGTCAGTCACATCCGATGAAAATGTCTCCGAAGAGCTCGTCTTGCAGGAGGACTATCTTTCCCTTCGTCTCCAGGTAGAGCACGAACAGGAAGGTGCGGGCGAGCATGAGCTGCGTGCAGTTCCCTGCAAGCTCCATGAGCGTGATGGTCCTTCCCCGCTCATCAACGAGCATGCGTATCCGTTCATAGAGGGCCTGTACCTGCTCCTCTATGTTTGCGCGGTGTTCGTCGATGCGGACCACGTGGCGCTCATCACGACGTTTTCGCGGCTTGAGTGATTTTTTCCTGTCGGCGTCCTCCAACGCCTGGAGGAGTGCTTCCATGAGCTGGGGAAGCGTTATCTTACCGCTAATCCTGCGCAGTGGCGGCAGAATGGGGCGGATCTCGACATCAAGCTCCTCCTCATCGTCTTCCACGCCAGGGGGCTCCTCCTCGCGAAAGATGTTTTCTGATTGCATGCGCAAAAGGATTGAGGCCACAAGGA
>JAHKLV010000141.1 GCA_020854925.1 Candidatus Methanofastidiosia archaeon
GGGCATGGCCCGCAGGTTCTCCGGTGTGAGTGTGGACATAAAGTACAGCAGCTCGGGCGCGGTCACGTATAGCCGATGCTCGTAGGCATCGAAGTCGCAACACCGTCCACACGCCCGACAGCCATTGTCCTCCGCGGACCGGGCGGTGCGACCGGTGCAGCGATCGATCCAACGATACACCGCGCGCACATGAGCGACCACCCGCTCGCGGACATCCGGGTCCACCGCACGTATGTCCAGACAAAGGGCTGCCCTGTGGGATTCCACGGTTACGCTTCCTCGGTCCACCAGTGCTTCTGCTTGCGCAGGGCCTCGATCTCCTCGAGGCTGTACCATCGTCCACGGTTGATGCCCGGGCACCTCCGCGCGGCGCGGTTCCATGCGTCCGGGTCGGTCAGGTTGCTTGACCAGAAGGGCCAGGTGCGGCACTGGTTTGGCCGCACGGGGTAAATCGCGCATCCCCGACCCGTCGCGCTGGGCACGAGGAACAGGCAATCCTTCGTCCGCGGCTGTTCGCGGATCGAGGTTCGCAGGCCGTGGCGGCGCAGGTACCGGCGGCGCAGCTCGTCCACGGACAAGTGGAGGTACTCGGCGAGCATTTCGATCTCGCGACGGCAGATCCAGACGTAGCCCTCCTCCGGCCCGGCGCAGCAGTTACCGCATCCGGTGCACGCGAAGTGCAAACCCGTTGCGTACCACGTTTGGGCCCGGACAGTCATGAGGTCGTTGCCTCGGTGCCTGGTTTCTACGACCACTTCAGGACGGCGCCGGTGTCGGCGCTGGTGGCCATGGCGGCGTACTTGGCCAGGCAGCCTTCCGTGACGCGCGGCGGGCGCGGCTGCCACCGGGCCTTGCGGCGGGCCAGCTCGGCATCGTCCACCTCCAGGCGGACGGTGTGATTGGGAATATCAATGCGGATGATATCGCCCGGCTCGACCAGCGCGATGGGGCCGCCAACGGCGGCCTCGGGACTGACGTGGCCGATGCACGCGCCGCGGGTGCCGCCGCTGAAGCGGCCATCGGTCAGCAGCGCCACGGACTCGCCCAGGCCGGCGCCCATGATGTAGCTCGTCGGCGAGAGCATCTCCTGCATGCCCGGGCCGCCCTTGGGGCCTTCATAACGGATAATGACCACGTCGCCGGCCTTGACCTTGCCGCCGAGGATGCCCTCGCAGGCCTCTTCCTGGCCATCAAAGATGACCGCCGGCCCCGCATGCGTGAGCATCTTCGGCGAGACGCCCGCGCTCTTGACCACGCAGCCGTTCGGGGCCAGGTTGCCCCGCAGGATCGCCAGCCCGCCCGTCGGCGAGTAGGGATCCTCGACAGGACGGATGCACACCTTATCCCGGACCGTCGCCGTGGCGATCCGCTCGCCCAGCGTCACGCCGCTGACGGTCATGCAGTCCAGGTTGAGCAGGCCCTTGACCTTGCTGATCTCCTTGAGGATCGCGCTGATCCCGCCGGCGGCGTCGACGTCCTGGACGTGATACGGGCTCGACGGCGAGACCTTGCAGATGTTGGGACACCGGCCGCTGATCTCGTTGATCCGGTCCAGGTCGTAGTCGATCCCCGCCTCGTGGGCCAGGGCCAGCGTATGCAGCACAGTGTTGGTCGAGCCGCCCATCGCCATATCCAGGACGAACGCGTTGTCGATTGACGCGCGGGTCACGATGTCCTTGGGGCGGATATCGCGGCGGAGCAGCTCCATGATCTGCGCTCCGGCCTGGCGATAGAGGCTCTGTCGCTTCGGATCGATGGCCAGGATGGTGCCGTTGCCGGGCAGGGCCAGGCCGATGGCCTCGCACAGGCAGTTCATGCTGTTGGCCGTGAACATGCCCGAACAGCTCCCCTGGCTCGGGCAGCCCGTGCACTCCAGCTCGTGCAGTTGCTCATCGCTCATGGTGCCGGCGTTGCGGGCGGCGACGCCTTCGAAGATGGTGATCAGGTCGACGGGTCGGCCGTCGGCGGTCTTGCCCGCGGCCATGGGCCCGCCCGAGACGAAAATCGTCGGGATATTGAGCCGCATCGCGGCCATCAGCATGCCCGGCACGACCTTGTCGCAGTTGGGAATGCAGACCATCGCGTCGAAGCAATGGGCCCGGATCATGGTCTCGACCGCGTCGGCGATGATCTCGCGACTGGCCAGGGAGTAGCGCATACCGCCGTGACCCATGGCGATGCCGTCGCAGACGGCGATGGTGTTGAACTCAAAGGGCACGCCCCCCGCCTGGCGGATGGCGTCCTTGACCGTTCGGGCGACCTCGTCCAGATGGACATGGCCGGGGACGATCTCGCAGAAGCTGTTGGCCACCGCGATGAACGGCTTGTCGATATCCGCGTCCGTCAGTCCGCAGGCCCGCATCAGGCCGCGATGGGGCGCCCGTTCCAACCCTTTTTTCACCTTGTCGCTGTTCATATCCGTTCTCCGTGGCGGCGACGTGCCGGCAGCTTTCCATGCCCACCGCCGCCCACAAACCGACGGCGACACATGGCCAAAACCTGTATTCTACGCGCCCCGACGTCCAATACAAGAGGAAAGCGAATAGATAATAGCCATACCATATCCTATGACACCTCGTTTGGCACGGGGCGGCCCGCAGGCATGGACCGCATGAGGTGCGGCTCCTATCCGCGGTTATCCCGATCGAAGGCCCGGAGTGGAGGGATCGGTTCGAACAGCCCTTCCGCAAGGCACCCGACGCCATACCGCAACGACATCAGCGGAATCGCTGCGCGACGCTGAAGAACGGGTTCATCGATCCGCGGCGCTTCGCTCTGCTTCGCACCGCGTCACTCGGAATGACCGGCGGCCAAATAAACGGGCAAATAAAGGTGTCAGGAATGAATGGCGGTTCCTTAGGAGCCTTGGCGACCTTCGAACCTGGGTTCCTGGGCCAGAAATGCGGCTTCGGGGCATCAGCAGCCGCTAAAGGAACCGCCATTCGTGTCAGGAATCTTTAGAGCCCCCTTGGCTCTGGGCCGCGGGGTGGAGTGGTCAGGGCCGGCGGATCTGGACATCGAGATAGCGGACGCCCCACCGCAATGCGGTCTCGTGCGAGTCGAAGAACAGATCCAGGCGCTCGCCCGTGATGACGCGTCCCCGATCCTTGACGAAGACGGGCCGGCCATCGTTGTAA
>JAHKLV010000189.1 GCA_020854925.1 Candidatus Methanofastidiosia archaeon
CTTGAGCTTGTCGCTCTTTATCCCGAAGCGGGTATCGCTTGTCGAGTTCGTGACCTTTGCCTTGTCGGCAAACTCGCGTCCACCCACCGAAGAGGCGCGGCCAAGGTTGTACCAGACCCACCACGACGCGGGGGTCCACGACGTACCCAGGCCGCCGAAGGTCTCGTCGACCTTCGTGTCGTAGTCCTTGTCGAGCATGAGCCAGCCAAGGTCCTCGCCGAAGACACGATACTTCTCTTCGTCTGTCGCCGTCTTCACATCGCCCCACGACGATGCCACGCGCTCCTCATAGAAGGCCGCGGAGTCCTTCCTGTTGTATCCGCGCATCTTTTCCGCCACCCGCTTGGAAAGATTGGTAAGGGCGATGGTAAGCCCCTTTTCATCAAGGGTGCCGCCCTTGGTGAGCGCGTGGAGAAGGAATTGATTCTCATAATAGGTGGGGCGGCCGCGGGTACGGATCTCGGACCCGCAGTAGTCGCACGTCTGAAGGTCGACATCGGGGCGCACCGGGGCACCGCAGTTGGGACACTTCACATCTTCCGCGTGCTCTTTCTCCTCTATGAGGGAAAGGGTAAGCGGCCCCCACGAGTCCACCATGGCCTTGCCCTTCTTCACCAGCCCGAGGACGATGAGATTGACAATCTTCACGGGATGGGCATCGAGGAGAACGGCTGCCTCGACCGTGTCGAGGTCTTTGCGCACCCCGAGAGACTCCATGGAGAGCTCCGGTTTCTGGTAGGGTTTTCGCTTGGTGCCCCCCTTCCTGGCCGCCTTGGCGACAAAGACAAGGACGGCGATTATGGCGACAAAGGCGGCGGCAAGGCCGGCGATAAGCGCGATGGGAATGCCCCCTCCTCCCCCTTTGCACGGATTCTCCCGCTTTTCGTCCTCTGGTACGAGGACGGATGCGGGGAAGAGGACATTGGTCGCAAAGGACTCCGGCGTGGCATACGAGCGCTCATAGTAGACCTCGAGACGGTCGGTCATGACCATGTTCTGGGGATTGGGCGTAAACTTCACCGTAGAGGATGTGACGCCAGCGGGAAGGATATAGGTCACCGACTGGTGCGCAATGGCGCGCCCGTCCCACGTGGCGGGAATGAAGTAGACCCCCTGGTACGTGTCGTCTGTCTCGTCGGGATAGATGCGGTCAAAGGCCCAGAACGAAACGAGGATCTCGGTGGTGTTGTTTGCATAGGTTGTTTCAGGGAAATAGATTTTGAGCACATCGCCGCCGTTGTAGGTCGTTTGCTCAACGAGGAGCATTGAGGAGCCGGACGATGCGGCATACTCGCAGATGTTGCTGTCTGGAATGCCGAGATAAATGCCGTTGTGCGGCCCTTCGGTTGTGGTGATGGCCAGGGTATACCAGACCTGTACCGACCAGTCCTCATAGACATGGAGCTCCACAGACTGCTCGTCAACGGTAAAATCAAGCGCCGCTACAGCGGGTGCGGCGGCGAGGACCAGCGCCGTGCAGCAGAGCACAAGCAAGGACAACGACCGGCGTCTCATGGTAGTATCATGCATTCAGCGTATAAATGGTTAGTGTTTTTGAGGGGAAGTCCCGGCAACACCATTATATGCAAGCCGCGCAAAGAAAAGTCATGCACATCTCCGTCATCGGCTCGGGGGATGAGGTCCCGGCGCACCTGTACGACCTCGCATGCGCCTGTGGCAGCCTAATCGCACGGGCGGGCCACGTCCTCATCTGCGGAGGCAGGGGAGGCATCATGGAGGCGGCGTGCAAGGGGGCGCACGAGACGGGGGGCATCACGGTAGGCATTCTCCCCACCCACGATGCCTCATCGGCCAATCCGTACGTTTCAGTTGCCGTCTGCACCGGCATGGGGGAACTCAGAAATGGCATTGTCGTCGCATCGGGGACCATGGTGCTTGCCTTTCCGGGGTCGTACGGCACGCTCTCGGAACTTGCCTATGCGGCACGGTGGGGCAAAGACATCATCGTGGTATGCAAGGACGACTTTCCCGTTCCCATCCGGGACATACTTTTGACACAAACAGTAAAATATGTAAAGAATATAGAGGAGGTAGAACTAGCGCTACGTGAGTATCATGGTTTTTGATAGATTGTTTAGGAAAAAAGAGGAAGATGTATCCCCTGTACGCACCCTGGGGGCAGAAGACGTATCCCCCTGGGCACGAGATGAACGTGCCAGCGTCTCGGCGGCACTCCTCAAAGAGACGTCCGGGCGCATCGCCACCATAGAAGAGCTCTTTGCCACCGTATCGGAGGAGGTTGCGGCGCTGGACGAAAAAGAGCTCGAGGAGGACCTGCTCAAGCGATTGGAAACCATCACCGTGACCTCGAAGCGGTCGTATTGCTCCACCATGCGCTCGCTTCTCGAGAAGCGCGAGGCACGCATCCCTGCAACACCGGACGAGTTGCGCTCGTACGCCAAGTCGATAACTGAGACACTCGTCCAGATACAAAAGATTTCGGTGTCAAAGGGCCGTTACCTCGGTATCGCGTTTGAGGCGGACATGCGCGCCGTCTCGCACACGCTCAAGGATATCGCCCTTCAGACTGACGCCATCGAAGCTGCGGTGCGGTCACGGGCGGGACGCCTCGAGGCGCTCGGACGCATCGAGGACCTCTGCACGACGGTGTGTCAGGAGGAAGACGCAGCAGGCGGCACTGCCGCCTTAGAGGCCGGTATCCATCTGGCCGCGGCGGCACGGGACCGTGCCCAGGATGAGCTGGCGCGCTACGAGGCCAGCGAGGAATACCGACGCCGGAAACAGGAACGGGTGGCCCTTGACACGCTGCGCGCCAGTGAGCATGAAGAGAATCTCGCCCTGTACGAATATGTGGCACCGGTGCGTAGAATCCTCAAAAAGTACCTCAATGCCGCTGAGCGGGGCACCATCGCCGTGCCCCCCCAGGAGGTGGCCTTCCTTGCGAAATTCCAAGAATACCCCGTCATATCGCTCAGGGACGATGAGGGGCTCGTCGGTTCCCGTGCGGCGTTCGGACGGCTTTATGACGCCCTGGATGAGGGAAGGGTGGACGAAAAGAAGGCGCGGAGTGACAAGGCGCGCCAGCGCATACGAGATCTTCTCGACGAATCATTTGGAAGCAGGATGCAAACCTATCGCGACCTGTGCCGCGACTTATCACAAAGGGAGGCAGCCCTCGGACGCCAGGAAGACCCCACTCATGCCGCCCTGAGAAGGGCGGTAGACGTGGCCAGGGAAGCGCTGGCCCGCCGGGAAGGCGAGCGCGACGATGCCATCGGGCGCCGGGAGGCTGCACAACGGGAGCGGGAACACGCCATTGCCGAAATGAAACGGTTAATTTCTGAATTTTATCCAAAAATAACGGTAAATTTTTAATAATAACGCACGATAATACATAGCATTGCATCACGCGACAGTGGAGGAATAACCGTGGGACTTTTTGGAAATGATGCTTCAAAGGCCAAACTTACAAAGTTGCAAAAGGAAAACGAGGACCTCAAGGCCCAGCTTGCCGAGTATGACAAGGTCTTTGGGAACTTCGAGGACATGAAACGCGTCACCGACCGTGTGCGCGAGGAAAACAAACGCCTCATCGAAAAGCTTGAGGAAAGCGTCGAGGTCAAGGCCAAGATGCAAAAGCTCATCGACGAGCTCACCGATGCGGTAAATGCGAAAAAGGACGAATTCCAGCACAAGATTGTGGCGATACGTTCCGACAGCGACAATATCATCGTCGGGAACAACGTGGTGGTCACCGGGGGCGTATCGACACCAAAGAGTGTCACCACGGGGGACAACACCGTCATCAACGGTGACGTCAAGTGCCAGGAGCGTGTCTCTCTCGGTGCCAAGTCGACGGTGAGGGGCGTCATTGAGGCTTCACAGGCCATTACCGTTGCGAGCGGCAGCAATCTGGAACGGGAGCTGCATGCCACCGGCCCCATCGAGTTGGGTGCGTCCTGCAACGCTGGCATCCTCGAATCGGACGCCGACATCCATGTGGGATCCCAGTCGACGGTCAAGAAGATCTTGAGCGGCGCTAATGTCTACCTCGGTGACGGCGTTCGGATAACGCAAGGCATCGAGTATCGCGGCTCCATCACCATCGGCAAGGATGTCACGATCTCCGGCGAGATACGAACCCGCCAGTAGCCCGTGGGGGGCACCGCCCCTCACCCCTTCTTTTTTAGTATGTAATTGCCCCTTTTCCATGACATCAACTCGATGCTTCAAGAAGCGAGTGGTATGTTCTTCCAGAAATGGGGAAGTCACACCTGAAAAGAAACGAAATATGCATCGCCCGTACAGCGGCCTTGCAAAGTAGGAAAAGAAGGAATGCCACGATGCACGCCGTCATGCGCGCATCGTTCCTATCCGCCTACTGGGAGAAAACGGGGATGGGGTCGGTATCGGAAAGGAGCGAGTAGCTGATAACATCCTCGCCGTCGTAGGCAAGCTCATACTCGGCTGCATCAGGGACGATGCAGTACAGGGGGTACAGATAACGTATGTCACCCCGGTAGATGCGGTATTCGGCGCCCTTGGCAAGGATGACGTACTCCTCCGCCTCGGCGTCATACCGTATCCGTACCAGTGCCGATACGTCAAGACCCGCAATGCCGGGGGCGTATCGCTCAAGGTGCGCACGCGAAGCGCCGCTTGCCAGGTCCCGGTAGAGCAGCTTGCAGACGGAGACGATGCGATAATAGCTCTCTCCGGGGTCGAGGTCGGTAAAGCGCTCATACTGGCGCACGCGCCACGAGGTATCCTCCGCCTCCTCATTCGCCGATGGCGGCGCTGGTACATGGGTCTGCCTCAGAAACGCGATAAGGGCGTCCATGTCACCCAGGACCCTCGTGTGAGGCGGCTTTCGGGCCATGGGATTGCTACGGCACACCCGATAATAAAGGTTTGGGTAAGTTTTTAAACATACAGTCACTACTAGATGTGTGCCGGGGGCTTAGAGGTTATCAACATCTTTCCGACTCTCAAGGTCCCCGGTACCCTGGAAGGGATATGAATGAAACGATTCAACGGCAAGGACTTCCTGAGCCTGCACGACTATTCGCGGGACGAACTCTACTTTCTGCTGCACACGGCGCAGCACATGAAATCACAGACGCGCGCCGGCATCTTCTCGACGGCGCTTAGGGACAAGGCGCTCGGCATGGTATTCCAGAAGCCGTCGCTACGGACACGGGTCTCATTCCAGGTAGGTATGCATCAGCTCGGGGGTACCGCGCTCTACCTGAGCCCCGAAGAGATACAGCTTGGCAAGCGTGAGGCGGTCAAGGATGTGGCGAGGGTGCTCTCGCGCTATGTCGACGGAATCATGGCCAGGGTGTTTTCCCACGAGGACCTGCTTGAGCTCGCCGAGCATGCGTCTGTTCCCGTTATCAACGGCTTGTCCGACCTTCTCCACCCGTGCCAGGGGCTTGCAGACTACCTTACCATCATGGAGCGATTCGGGCGCCTGAACGGTCTTACGCTCTGCTACGTCGGCGACGGGAACAACGTGTGCCACTCGCTAATGCTCGGGGCTGCCAAGTTCGGTGTTCGTATGCGTATCGCATGCCCCGATGGCTACGGGCCTGATGAGTCCATCATAACCCAGGCAGAGGGTGACGGCCTGGACCTCACGGTTACCGGCGACCCCGAAGAAGGGGTCAGGGGGGCCGACGTCATATACACCGACACATGGGTCTCCATGGGGCAGGAATCGGACCGGGAGCGCAAGGTGCGCGCGTTTGAAGGATTCCAGGTGAACGCGGCGCTCACGCGGGCGGCTGCAGACCACCACATTGTCATGCACTGCCTCCCCGCCCACCGTGGCGAGGAGATAACGGACGAGGTCATGGACGGGCCGCACGCGGCGGTCTACGACCAGGCAGAAAACAGGCTCCATGCCCAAAAGGCGGTCATGGCGCTTCTCATGTAGGAAAGGCAAGACCCCTCACTGGTCAAGGACAAAGGTCCATTCGGCGACCTTGGGCGATCGCTCTCCCTCCACGACCACATGGAGTATCCAGGGTACGTACGTGCTCGAACCGATGGACGACCGCGAAAGGTCGAGCGCGCCCACCTCGAATCCGTCGAGGAAGACCGTCTGGGCGTACGGGCTTTTTTTTATCGTCCCCAGGTCGGTCCGTATGGTTATCGAGGTGCTGTCACCGTCAAAAATCGTTCGTGCCCTGTTGAGAATGAATCCGTTTACCGGAAAGGTAAGTGAGCGGATGGCATCGTATCGTTCTTTTGTTATCATGCAGTGTTCCTCCCAGTGTGTACCTAGGAAAAGGTCCTATTTATATCTTGGGAAATGTCTACCCCCCTCGGCATGTGCACGAAACGGGGATAGGTGCCGCAAAGGGAAACCAGCACCCCCCTTAAACGGCGCTAGATGGCGGTGCGGAGGCGCTCAAGGCGCCCTTCCACGTACTCGAGAATCTGGGTTGCCTGCTGCGACTCCTCCTTGGTCACCATGTCGCGCCTGACCAGATTGAAAAAGGTTTCAAGAAGCGACTGGTACTTGGAGTACAAAGAGAAGTACTGCGACGGCGCCGCGGCGTCGACGCTTTCAGTGAAGAGGTGCAAATCCTTGACATACGCACGCCAGAAGGTGCGCATGCCAAGGTATTCCTCCTTGCGCTTTCCCTCGTCGACATGGTACTTTTCCCGTATTTCTGCCTTCATCTGCGACTTGACTTTCTCGAGCTTCTCGGTGCAGCGGTACAGGCTATTTCGTGCGGTGACCAGGGCAGCCTTGTCGAGGCGGTGCTCAAGCAATTTGAGAAGGGCCTCGAGCTGGCGGTACTCCTCATCGAGAGCTTCCGGTTCCCTGGCCTCGGTCCCCTTCAGGAACGCCTTAACCCGTGCATTGAATCGCTCGAGCTCCTTTTCGGCCTTGTGCTCGTCGAGAACGGCCGCAATACGGCGCTGGAGCACGTACATGCCGCTGGTGACGAAAAAAAGCCAGGGGTGGTTGGCAGGCC
>JAHKLV010000148.1 GCA_020854925.1 Candidatus Methanofastidiosia archaeon
ATCCCCGCTACTCCATATACAAGGATGAGCTTGTGGCGTGGTCGGTGCTCAATCATGTCCTGTACGGGGGCACATAAGTTTATATTATGCGGGAAAAAGGGGCGGTGTCATGGACTGGAAGCGTGTTCGGAAGGAGCGCCAGCGCGTGGCGTACGACCATATCCTGCACCTGTACGACCTTGCGGTTCGTGAGGTGCCAGACCATCCCGAGCGTGCGCGCCGCTACATCGAGATTGTACGTGCCATTTCACGAAAACACAAGGCCACGCTTGCGCCCGCAATGAAGCGAGGCATCTGTAAATCCTGCAACATGCCCCTCCTACCAGGAAGGACGGCGCAGGTTCGCGTGCGTCCCGGCAGGACCGTTATCACGTGTCTCACGTGTGGAAAGGTACACCGATATCCCTATCTTCGCGAGCTTCGGGAACGCAGGATGCCTCGCTTCGGGGCAGTTGAGCGAAAGACACCCGGGGGCCTTGTCCGGGTCGCCGTCGATGCCCGCGGCGGCCGCATCATGCGGGTGCGGATTACGGGGGACTTTTTTATGCATCCCGACACGGCAGCAGCAGAATTGGAGCGGGTGCTTTCCGGCCTCTCCGCACCTTCCGTTCCCGGTGCCGTTGCCTCGTTCTTTGCCGATCGTGCCCTTGACATGCCGGGCGTGCCCATCGATACTCTCATCTCCCTCATCCTTGAAGCATTGGACAAAGGAACGCCTGTACGTACCTGAATCGTGTCATAGAACTCATATTTCTTATGAATATATATTTATTTAATTGTTCTCGTCACGTTTTAATATTCCTTCCTTTATCAATCCAAGATTATGTGTGAAATAAAAATTCATAATTTACGATATTTTTATATGGATTGATAATTACAGAAAAAATATCGCATCTTATATACAAGCCACGTTCGCATGCCGGGTCGTCACAGACTCTAGACATGCGGCGGTACGGTGAGCCTATGACGGACGATATGACCTGGTTTTTGAAGGATGCTGTCGTGGACAAGGGGCTGTGCACCATGTGCGGTGCCTGTGCCTCTGTATGTCCCTACGGCATCATCGCGTTTGATGAAAACGGCCCATATATCAAGGAAGCATGTTTCAGGAAGGGACAAGGCGCCTGCAAGGACGTATGCCACAGGCTCATGACCGACGCCGCCCGTATCTCTATGAACGTGTTCAACTTCAAGGCGCAGCCACCCAAGACGCTTCTTGGACAGTACGAGCGCATGGTCGCCGCACGCGCGACAGATCCCGCTATACGTGCACAGGCCCAGGACGGCGGCGCCGTGACGGCACTGCTCACCTATCTCTTTGACAAGGGGCTCATCGATGGTGCCGCCACCGTTTCAGGGATGGCCAAGCCCCAGTCCCGCATCATCATGGACAAGCAAGAGCTCTTGACGACCTCCGGTGCCAAGTATGCGACAGTACCGGTGCTTTCAGCCTTGCGCACGAGCGGCCTCGAACCCACCAAGGTGGCCATGGTGGGCCTGCCGTGCCAGATATACGGAGAACGCCGGGTGCAGTTCTTCACCGGGCTTAAGGCCCATCCACCGGAACATGGCAAGGACGGCGAAAAGGCCCATCTGCCACAGTTCCCCTATGTCATCGGGCTGTTCTGCATGGAGAACTTCCGCGAGGACCGCCTCTCGTCATGCTTTGCGGGAGCGGGCATAGACCCCGACGACATTAAGAAGTACTCCATTCACACCGACTCGTTTACCGTTGAGACCTCCACCGGCGAACATGTCTTTTCCCTCAAGGACCTTTCAGGTTGCGTATGGGAAGGCTGCAAGATGTGCCGCGACGCCGTGGCACGGGTGGCCGACATTTCGGCGGGAAACACCGGATCTTCCAGTGGGTGGACGACACTCATCCTCCGCAATCAAAAAGGCGTCGACCTTTTCAACAAGGCGGTGGAGGAAGGGTACCTCGAAATGACCGATGAGGTGGACACGGAATACATCGAGGAGTTTGCAGGTGTCAAGATGCGCCGATTCAAAAAGACGCTTGCGAAGAAGCTTGAGCGTGGCGAGCCCGTCAATTACTACTGGGCACGGGACTACCCGGGCATCAGGCGCGAGGTCAACGACACCCATTTTGTCAAGATCAAGTCCATGAGTGGCATGATGGACCACGCCTATGTCGGAAAAATAGCCGAGCTTGCTGAGAAGTACGGCGATGGGTCGCTTGAGCTTACCACCCGCAAGAGCATCGAGATCCAGGGTGTGCCGGGAGAGAACATCGACGACCTCATGGCGGAGATCTATGCGGCGGGGCTCATGCCCATCGGCATGGGGTATGCCGTTGCCTGCCCTGGCATGGCGTACTGCCCTGAGGGGCTCATGAAGACAAAGGAGATTGCCAACAAGCTTACCATGCTCTTTGCGCAGCGAGGCATGCCGCACAAGCTCAAGGTGGGTGTCGCCGGATGCCCCAACAGCTGCGTGCGCGTGCGCGGGCACGACATCGGGCTCATGGGACAGCTCAAGCCGAAAAACGACGTTGAGAAGTGCACAGGATGCGGGCGGTGCGTCGAGGTGTGCAAGTACAATGCCCTTGCCATTGTCGACGGGAAGTCGGTGCGCAACATGGACCTGTGCCGCAACTGCGGATGGTGCGTGCGTTCCTGCCCCCATGAGGCCATGGTGGAGGAAAAGCGCGGATTCAATCTCTACATCGGCGCCAACGACGCACGACGGCCCACCCAGAGCATCCTCCTGCGGACCTTTATATCCGAGGAGGAGGTCCCGGCAATCGTTGACCGTATCCTTGCCCTGCTCAACAAGTACCGGACCCAACCGGGAAAACAGCGGCTGGGAAATATCATAGACCAGGTGGGAGTCGGAGAGTTTATACGGGAGCTCAACGAGGGGTAATCACCCCCCTCCTGCCCGGCACAGGCTCTGGCCTGTGCATCTTTTTCCTTTTATGGTGGCAAAGCGCCTAAAAAGTCGTCTTGACAGTCTTGATGTACCCGGCCCGCGGCTCAAACACCTCGCCGCCGCGCTTGAGCTCTTCAACGGCTCGCGCAAGAAACTCCTTTGAGATGCCAATCTCCTTGGCGCGTTTCTGGACCTCCTCGTACGGTGCGCCTTCTTCGTGTTCGCTTTCTACCTGCTCGATGAGCTGGGTGACCTGCACTATCTTGTCGCGCTGAGACTTAGGCTTTCCCGTCATGATGATGTCGACGTCCATATTGCCTGTTTCCTTGTCTTTCATGACTTTTTCTATCATGCTGTTGTAGAGCGTGATGGTGGCCTCGGCGTCCTGCCTGGTCACGATGTGGGAAAGGCGCAGGCGCGCCCTGGCCTCGGAGAGGCGCACGAGCGCCTCGAGCTGCCTAGCTGTTATGGGAACTGCCCCGCCCTCGCTACCCTGCCTGCGGATGGAGACATAGTACTTGTGGAGCGTCTCGCTTGCCTCCTTTGAGAGGTCGGGTTCCACGGTCCGCTTGGCAAAGGAGATGTACTTGAGCAGGATGTCGGGTTCGATGAGGGGTGCAATCTTTTCGTCGTGGCCGCTGCGGGCGTCAAGGATGTGGGTTGCGATGCGGCCGTCCTCGAGTTCGTTTGGAATGTCCTTGAGGATGAAGATAAGGTCGAATCGTGACATGAGCGACGGGGGGAGGTCAATTTGTTCAAGCTCGTTTTTGTAGTTGTCAAACCTGCCCAGCTTGGGATTGGCCGCGGCCAGGATGGAGGCACGGGCGTTGAGCGTTGCCACAATACCCGCCTTGGCAATGCTGATGGTCTGCTGTTCCATGGCCTCGTGCACGGAGGAGCGGTCGTCCGGCGTCATCTTGTCGATCTCGTCGATGCATGCCACGCCCCCGTCGGCGAGGACGAGCGCCCCGGCCTCGAGCGCCCATCCGCCGGTGGTCTCGTCCCTGATGACGGCGGCGGTGAGGCCGGCGCTCGACGTCCCTTTGCCAGAGGTGTAGACGCTGCGCGGGGCAAGCCGCGTCACGTACTGGAGCAGTTGTGATTTTGCCACACCGGGGTCGCCCACCATGAGGATGTTCGAGTCCCCCCTCAGGCGCGTGCCATCGGGAAGGGTCCTCCTCACACCGGAGAAGAGCTGGAGCGCGATTGCCTCCTTCACATCGTTGTGCCCGTAGATGGACGGGGAAATGGAGCCCACCACCTTGGCTACTATCTGGGGGTCCTGCGACATCGAGAGGATAAGCGCCTCCTCCTCGTCTGTTATGTCTATGTCGTCGACCTCCTTTTCCATGACTTCGATGCCGATGACGTCAAGATATTTGGAGAAGGTCGTTTTTATTATCTTGAACTGTATGTCCTGCACGGTCTTGAGGATGCCTGTTATCACGATGCGGGACCCGGCCTGGGCCACGTCCACGATGTCCTCCCGCAGGAGGCAGTTGAGATGCTGGGGCATTCGTCCCCCTCGCAGCGTCTCGGGGCGTTCCTGAACCTTGATAAGCTGCCAGTCGATGAATCGCGACTGTTCTTCAAGAAGCTTGAAGGGGCCGCTTTTTCCGCAGGCAGGATTCGGGCATGCCGTCGGTTTCTTGAAGTTGGTGCCGCCCTGCGTGATGAAGATGATCTCGCCGCACCGCTCACACTCAAAGACCGCCTCTACTATCTCCGGCTTGACCTCCGATGTCCTGCCGACGATGGCGGAGGTCTGTATGAGCTTGTGTATGTCGCTTGAGCGTATGGCACGTATCTCCCGCTGCATGGTAGAGTCAAGGTTGAGGAACCGCACATGGAGCAGGTGAGGGTCCTGTTCGGAAATGAGCTCCTGAAGCACCTGTTCTGCCACGGGGATGACGGTCTGCGGGTCGGATACCAGCGCCTCATAGAGTGTCTGGTCGTAGGTGATGAGGTGGTCGCAGTCAATGACCAGGCTTTTTTTCCCCTCGCGCTTCATCTCTTCGATCCTGTCGCGGTAAAGCGGCGCCGCCACGTCAGGGAACGAGTCGAAAAAATCGCGGAATCCCGAAAGCATGGTGTCATAGTCAATCGCCATGGACACCATCCTCCGTCGGGGCTGCAGGTACCATCATCCGAAGCGCCGTTTGTGCCAGCTGCCGGTGGGCAGCCAGATACCGGCGCTCTTCCCCTTGGAGGGGGATCCTGCCTTGCCTGTCACCCTGCAGCGAGAGACGCGCCAGCTTTTCCAGCCGGACCAGGGACAGGTCTTTTCCCGCTGCACGAATCTTTTCGCGTTCCTTCTCGTCTGCAGTCTGGGCAAGCGTGAAAGCGAGAAGCGAATAGAAGTCGTCCGGTAGCTGCATGAGCGTTGCCGACGCACGCTCCTCCCTCCCCATCTTACGTATCTGGGCGCTGGAAAGGAGAGGAATCTCGACGATGCCCCGTGCCGCAAGCACGGTGGCAAGGTGGGCTGCTATGTCGCAGGATTCCCCCTTGCGCACCTGTATGGAGAGCTCGTCCAGCTCCCATTCATACTGCTCCTTTCCTTCAACG
>JAHKLV010000067.1 GCA_020854925.1 Candidatus Methanofastidiosia archaeon
CGAACATGGGGGTGATAAGCACCTCGAACGTGAAGATGGGAAGAAGGGACTCCTCGGTACCCCGTGACGACCAGAGGGTAAAGGCAATGATGAAATAGCCAATGATAATGAGATACATGCTGTTGGCAAAGTTGTACGAGTCCCTGAAAAAGAGCTTGAAGTGTGTCACCACCTTCTCCTTCTGGGATGAGGGAAGGATGGCACGTACCATCTTGATGAGGACGCCCTCGCGCGCCACGGTAGTCTTGCCGACCGCCATTTCCTTCTCAAGTGAATACGCCCGTCCCGCTATCCGTATGCCAATACGATAGATGATTACCACCCATACTGCCAAGAACGCGATGCTCGAAGACACGGACGGCGTGACGGTGGCCCCGAGTATCTCTGCATAGATGACATTGCCTGAAAGAGCATGGGGAAGGTACGAAAGTACCGGATGCTGGGTCAGCGCCTCGGCGGTGGACAGCCATGCGTTGAGACCGTAAATGGAAAGGTAAAGCCCCGCACCCACGAAGGTGGCGATAAGCCGGAAGTACTTGTTGAACTTAATGCGTTGGATGCTGGACTGGACGAGTGAGAGGACGATGGCACCCACGCCAATGGCTATGACAAACATGAGCACCTGCGAGACGAGGATACGCACCATGCCCAACGCATCCAGTCCCGCCTGGATGCCCCCGAGCACAAACAGGGGGATAAGGACAAAGGGAAGGATGAGAAGGTAGACCGGCACCATGGCAATCGTCTCCCCCATGACGATGTCCTCCGAGCGGAGTGGCGCTGAAAGCAATAGCTCGATGCTTGCCTTGTTCTCCTTACGTATGCCGGTAAAGACGTGGATGATAATAAGATACACGAAGAGGTAGAGAAGCACGAGGTCCATGAGCGTGGCAAAAAGCACACGGTCTTCGAGAAAGCGAAGAACCACATTATCGGGATTTTCCCGTACGAACCAGGCGAAAGCGAAGGCAAAAAGGGCGTAGGCGGCACCGATAAGAGGAACATAGAGCGTACGCTGCCGGTATGCCTTGCCAAGATTGAGGCGCATCCCGTACTTCCCTATGGTCCACCACGTATTCATTACTCTCCCCATCCCAAGAGCAAGTCGACTTCTTTTCGTTCCATGCCCGTGATGGCAAAGAACGCCGCTTCCAGTGAGGACGTTCCCGATGATGCCATGAGGGCGGCAGGCGTGTCACACGCGAGAATCTCCCCCCGGAAAAGGATGGCGATGCGGTCGCAGACCTCCTCCGCCAGGGGAAGCTGGTGGGTTGAAACCACGATGGTCCGGTGCGACTCCTTGGACAATGACTTGATGAGATCCTTCACCGTCCGGGCCACGGTGGGGTCAAGCGACGAGGTGGGCTCGTCGAGGAAGAGAAGCGGGGGATTGTGGATGAGCGTGGAGGCGAGCATCACCTTCTGGCGCATGCCTGAGGAAAACCCGGCGATGAGGTCGTCGCCACGGTCAGAAAGGTCAAATAGGGACAAGAGGTCGGCGGTGCGTGAGGCCCTCCGCTCAGGTGCAAGCCCGTAGAGCTCGCCCACAAATGAGAGGAATTCCTTGGCCGTAAGGTCCTCATAGGTCCCGGGGTGCTCGGGAAGAAGTCCCGTTTTACGTTTGATTTCGTTCTTTTCGGAAAAAAGGTCGTGCCCGAGAACGCGTGCCGAACCAGAGGTGGGGGAAAGGACGCCGCACAGGATACGCACAAGCGTGGTCTTTCCCGCACCGTTGGGCCCTAAAAGCCCAAACGTTTCCCCCTTGCGAACGGTGAGGGAGATATCCTTCAAAGCGGTGACCGTTGCAAACTGCTTCGTTATGTGTGATGCCTCGATGATTGTATCCATGGTATGCACCTGAGAGATATTAGCCTGTGCCGTTCATACCCTTTTCGTCGTCAAATATAAATATATCATCCATCGGCTCCCCGAGGGCACAGGCTATCGCATGGGCAAGACGGAGCGTCGGATTGTACGTTCCCTTTTCTATGTGAACGATTGTTTCCCTGCGCACACCCACGGCGTCGGCAAGCTGCTGCTGTGTGAAGCCGCGTCGTGCACGAAGCTCTTTCATACGTGTATGCATAGATGCCTCCTATTCTGTGCAGAGAGATCCTTTTCTCTCTTCACTCAAGGGGGAAGAGGACGTCTCATGTATCGGAAGCACGCCATGTGCCGGAGCCCCTGTGGAACCGGGTGCCCGGTACATCAGCCTCCTATATGTTATCTATCAATAACATATAGTTATTTATATATAACATATATAAAAGTAACGCTCATGTACGGTCTGTGAACGTGCAAAGCATAGCGAACCCGCCCCAGGATAACAGAAAACCTTTAAAAGCCGTTGAATGTAGTATAGCTGCTTTTGCCGAGGTTGCGGAGCCAGGTCTAACGCGTCAGACTCGAGATCTTTAGCGAAACAACGCATCTGACGGGTAATCTGATTGTGCCTTGCACAGCTAGGGTTCAAATCCCTACCTCGGCGCCATCATCAAAACCATTTTAAAGCGACGATTTCCTGGTATCCTGTGCATAGCGGCGATGATGCAGCCATCAGCATCACCAATCTTTCCAAGGTGTTTACACGGGGGGGTGGTGCTCTGAACAGGATGCGAGGAAAGGGCGCACGCCATACGGTAGCGGTGGACAACGTCACGCTCGAGGTAAGAGAGCACGAACTGTTCGGCCTGCTCGGCCCAAACGGAGCGGGAAAGACGAGCATCATCAAGATGCTCTCAACACTGCTCATACCCGATAGCGGAAGCGCCACGGTCAACGGGTGGGACATCCTTGCCGATCCGTTCAGGGTGCGCATGAGCATCGGACTTACACTCTCAAGCGAGCGTCAGCTGTACTGGAAGCTTTCTGCCAAGGAAAACCTCGAATATTTCGCATCCCTGTACCTTCTCCGTCCCGCGGAGATCAGGGAGCGGGTTGACATGGTGCTTCATGACCTCGGTCTTGAGGAACAGCAGGACATGCTCGTGGAGAACTTCTCGTCCGGTAACAGACAAAAGGTTGCCCTTGCCCGGGCGCTCCTAAACGACCCGCCGGTGCTCTTCCTCGACGAGCCGACCATCGGACTTGACCCTTCCTTCTCACAATCGTTTCGCACCCTTATCAAAAAGACCATCAACGAGGCGGAAAAAAAGACCATTCTCCTTACCACGCACTACATGGAAGAGGCGGACCAGCTATGTGACAGGGTCGCCTTTATCGACAGGGGCTCTATCGTCGCCATCGGGACGCCCGCCGATCTCAAACGTTCCATCGACGAAAAGGAGATACTCACCCTCGCCCTGAGTAGCGCACCCGTAGAGATGGTGCAGCGCATACAACGTGTCGAGGCGGTGAGCCACGTTGAGTGCCAGGAGCGCGACGGACGGCCGATACTCAAGGTCTATACTGATTCGGCATCATCATGTATGCAGGACATCGTTGGCATCGTCACGAGCGCAGGCATACATATCCTCTCCTTCACCACGGCGAAACCAACGCTTGAGGATGTCTTCATTAAACTGACCGGCAGTGGGCTCGATGTATGACGATATTGGGTCATGGGATCGGGCAGTACGAGAAGTCTATGCCATCAGGTACATCTTCCACAAGGAGCTCAAGCTGTGGAAACGGTATCCTTCCCGTATCTTGTTCATGCTTCTCATGCCGTTTCTTTCCATCCTCTCCCTCTACTTTCAGGGCATGGGGCTTGTGGGAAGCACGACTAGCAGCGCCTTTGCCGACGTCGCAGGCACCACGGAGTATCTTGTCTTCATCATTCTCGGTTCAGCCCTTTTCATCTTCGTCTCAACAGCCATCTGGGGTATCGGGAACTCCATCCGGCGCGAGCAGATGATGGGGACCCTCGAGTCGCTCTGGGTTGCACCTGCATCGAAGATGACCATCTTCATGGGTATCGCTCTCTTTGACGGGCTCTTTTCCGCCTATGTGGCCTTCATGCAGCTCCTCCTTTCGTCCCTCCTCCTTCCCGTGAACCTGCTGGTACCACAGGCGCTCGTGGCAGTCCTCATCACGTTCCTTCTCATGTTCGCCCTCTACGGCATGGGGTTCATGTTCACCGGGCTTGTCCTCATCTACAAGGAGATAGAGGACTTCACCAATCTCATTACCCAGACCATACGCATGATGACACCGGTGTCATATCCGCTGTCGGTGCTCCCGGCGCCGGTGGCGTTCCTTGCGCTTTTCATCCCCCTTACCTATGCCCTGGAGGCCATACGGGGGTACATGGGTGTCGGCGCCACCCACTCCCTCGGCTACTACGTGCTCGTGCTCCTCGCCTTTGACGTAGCCTTCATCGCCACGGGGAGCAGGCTCTTCCATTATGCAGACACGCGTGCACGAAGGAGGGGTGAGATTGCAACACATTAGAAGCCCCGACCTATGGTCTCACGTATACGCCATCGCTTCCATCGCCAAGCATGAGCTCCTTATTTCGAACGTGCGTTACCCCCTGCGTATTGTCTCACGATTCTTCGGGCCGCTCGTATGGGTTGTGCCGTTTCTCCTCTTCGGCAAGGCGATTCTCGGAGGTACGGACTCCGAACACCTCTTCGCCCTCACCGGCATCTCGCACATGC
>JAHKLV010000128.1 GCA_020854925.1 Candidatus Methanofastidiosia archaeon
CCTCGATGAGTGAAACGATGCCCTCGATGTCCTTCGCTTTTGCCCCCCGTATGCCCTTAAGGATGGGATACGCCTTTATTTCCTTTATCATGGAGCGTGCCTCATCCTTGGAGACAGGGGTTATCCGGAACGAGACATCCTTGAAGACCTCGACAAAAATGCCACCAAGACCAAACATGATGACGGGGCCGAATTGAGGGTCCCTGTTCATGCCGATGATGACCTCGACGCCCTGGGGCGCCATGGGCGTGACCAGCACACCGAAGATGTCAGCGTCGGCCTTGTAGGCACGCGCGCCCCCCATGAGCCTTTCATAGGCAGAACGAACTTCCGCAGCGTTCTTGATGTTGAGAATGACGCCGTGCGCATCGCTCTTGTGGAGAATGTCTGGAGAAACGATCTTCATGACCACAGGATATCCCACATCCTTGGCATGGGCCACTGCCTCGTTTTCCGTGGCCGCGAGCCGGTACGGCGGGACCGCGATGTCATAGGAGCGCAGCACGTCCTTAGCCTCGGTCTCGACAAGAGGGCGCCCTTCGTCCAATGCCTTGAGAATTAGCGGATGCATGTCATGTACCTCCCTACCGTACCTCATCGGCGTGAGGACATATAAATGTTCTTTTGTGTGCCAATCGCAAGCTAGGCACAAAAAAAGTACAAAAAAGAGGGAAGGGGGTTGCAACCCCTTTACTCGACAAGAATAGCGTTCAGGACGCCATCCTGTCCTGGGCGCGACGTTATGCGGGCCTTGCCGATCTCTGTTTCGATCACGGCACCCTTCGTGAGGACGTTCCGCCGCACATAGTGAATGTTCGCAGGATTCTCCACAACATTGGTGAGACGTACCCTCTTTGCACCGTCGGGAGTGTGCACATTGACAAACTCGGCGCCCTTGATCTTGATCTTGTTGTGGCCGCCCATCCCTTTGGTAATCTTCTTCCGGTACGTACCGATGCGGGGCTCTATGAACTCGCTGCCCATCTCTCTCTTTCTCTTTTTCCTGGCAAGCCTCAACCGCCCGCCTGTGTTTTTTCGCTTAGATATTCCCTGCCAAAAACCCATAGATAACACCTGATGAGTGATTAAATGTACGTAAGAGAGAATGTACCAACGTTTAAAAAGCTTTCTATATACATGGGCTTGATGGACCATTACTTCTCGCCAAAGCAGACGGCAGGCCACGATGTTGCGACCATTATGGAGCACATCGGACTTCATACCTTTACCTTCAGAACGGACGCCGGCGTCTTTTCCAAGGGCCAGGTGGACAAGGGGACGCTCCTGCTTCTTTCGGCCATTCCCCCCCAAGGTTCATCAAAGGTGTTGGACCTTGGATGCGGGTGGGGCGCTATAGGGATAGTAATCGCCAAGCATAATCCACATGCCGATGTGCATCTTGTTGACGTCAATCAGCGTGCCATCTCCCTTGCACGAAGCAACGCCAAGAAAAACGGTGTGTCTGTCACCGTCCATCTCAGCGACGGTCTGACAGAGAGTGCAGAGATGTTTGACACCATTGCCACCAACCCGCCTATCCGTGCCGGAAAGGACGTGGTGTACCGCCTTATGCGTGAAAGCTGGGAGCACTTGCACACAGGGGGGTCGTTCTATGCGGTCATAAGGACAAAGCAGGGGGCGAAAAGCTACCAGGACGAGCTTGAAAGGGTTTTCGGGTCTGCCGAAATCGTCGAACGCCAGAGCGGGTACAAGGTATTCCGGGCGGTGCGGACATGAAGGGAGCAAGGATACCGATTACTGAAGGAGAATCGGCACGGCGGCGCCTGCTTGAAGAAGGGGCGCTCGACTCGCGCTTTCGCATCTATGAGAGGGACGGCTACCTGTACTTCCCCCTTGCCAAGGAAGTGGACGGGATCGAGTCGGGTGACTACCTGTTTGAAGAGCGTGAACAGCGCGAGTCATTTGAGGAATGCCTCAACAGAATACTTCCTCCCCACCTCGCAGGCACGTTCCACACCTTTGACAGCATCGGCGATATCGCCGTTTTTGATTGTCAAGAAGAGCTTTTCCCGTATGAACGGGAGATTGCAGAGGCGTTCCTGAGGACACAAAAGCACTTCAAAACGGTGCTCGTGAAGACGGGCGGCCTCGAAGGTGATTTCCGCACAAGGCCGTATCGGTACCTTGCAGGCGAAGATCGCACCACCACGGTGCATAAAGAGCATGGGCTGTCCTTCGCTCTCGACCTTTCGAAGGTCTTTTTCTCCCCTCGCCTCGCCACGGAGCGAAGGCGTGTCGCGGCGTTGGTATCCCCCGGTGAGACCGTCGTTGACATGTTCTGCGGCATCGGGCCGTTTTCTCTGTGCATCTGCGCCCATGCGCAGCCAGGGAAGGTGTACGCCATCGATTTGAATCCCGACGCCATCGCGTACCTGCAGTTAAACATCGAAAAAAATGGTGCCTCAGAATGCGTGATTCCCCTCTGCGGAGATGCAAGGGAGTGCATACAAGAGCTTGAATCACCTGACAGGATCATTATGAATTTGCCCCTTTACGCCCACGAATTCCTAGAGGATGCCATTGCGGCCTCCAAGCCGGGCACCATCATCCATTACTATACCGTGGTAGAAGAGGGCAAAGAGGAAGAACAGCGAACGTTCATTCAAGAAAAGGCCCGTATGAGGGGAAAGGAGGCACAGATACATGGCATGCGCCACGTAAAACCCTACTCCCCCTATACGCATATGACGGTGTATGACATCAGGATAGCTTGATCCGTTCCTCTTTCTTCATGAGGGTTGTGACGTATCCGACAATCCGGTTCCGGACTGTGATGCTCGGCACTTCAAGGATATCATCAAGGATGTCCCTGTTCTTTTCGTAGTCAAGCGTAAGCTCATTGCCGTATTTCTCGACGATGTCCTCGGCTGCGTGCTTGATAAAACGTGGTCTGATTCGTCCCAATGTTGCACCTCCTTGCAAATGAATATGGCAACATAACAAAAATTCATTTATAAACCTTATGGAAGCATTGCCCAGAGAGAAGAAAATGATACAAAGAGAATAATAAAGAGGGGGCCGGGCGGCCCCCGTCAGGCCTTACTCGGCGGTGGCGGTAAGGGTGATGGACTCGAGGATCTCGTCGCCCATGCTCAGGCCCTCCGACTCTATCCAGAAGGAGACCGAGACGGTGTGGCCCACGGCGAGGTCGAAGGTGCAGGTAGGCACTACGACGGCAGGCCCTGCGGCCTCTGCCTGGAACAGGACGGCCCAGGCGTTGTCGCCTTCCCACGTGAGGGTGACCGAGACGGGCTGGGTGCCGTTGTTGGTGACGGTGAAGACGTCGGCGAAG
>JAHKLV010000064.1 GCA_020854925.1 Candidatus Methanofastidiosia archaeon
ACATTCCGTACATGGTGACCGGTTCGGTAGCGGCGATTTTGTACGGCGAGCCGCGAATGACGCACGATGTGGACCTGGTCGTGGACCTGGACGAGGCCCGCGTCGGGGAATTCGTCGCGATGTTTCCGTCGACGGAGTTCTACTGCCCGCCACGCGAGGTGATTCGGACTGAGATTCGGCGCGAGATTCACGGGCATTTCAACCTGATTCATCAGGCCAGCGGGTTCAGCACCCTGTTGACAAGGGTGTCACCCGGCGCGCCGGCTGGAGTCCGGGGCAGGCCTTGATCCGGGGTCCATGCTCGACGTGCGGTGCGCTCTGTGCACGCAAAGCGTGGATTCCCGCTGGAGTGGAAACGCGCCGCAGGCGGGCGGGAAGCCCAAAGAGGGCCGGTTTCTATGGCCCGTACGTTTTTCAACGAACTGCTGGCCCGAATGATCTCGCGCTGCCGGCCTTCGGGCGTCTGACAATGCCACTGGCAGACTGGCCGGAGCCGCGCGTCCTTGAGTCCACAGTGTCTTCTCAGGAGGCTTGCTCCAACCGCTCGGCCAACCACATCTTGATAACGGACTGCCGAGGCACGCCCAAACGCTTGGCTTCCCGGTCGAGCCGATAGATCATCCACAGGGGGAAATCCACATTAACCCTTTTTTGCTCCTGTTCGGGCCGTCGGGCCTTGCTCACGTCCAGGTGCTCGGAAATGTCCTCGCCCCTGTCAAACCGTCTGTCGAGTTCACGAGCCTTCATAAATGCTTACCTCTTCTTTCCGCGCCCGGCCACGGTCCTCATCGTTTGGTGTCTCCAGAGCAAGAAACCACACCCGGGCTGTCATGAGTATACCGGCTGGCAGGCGGATTCTCATGCGTTTTTTCCGCAGGGGGGATGGGGAAACCGGCAGAAAACCGGCCTGCTTGGCTTGCGGACGCGGAATCGTGCTGATAGGCTGGAACAGGCGGCAAGGGGGCCTCGGGCTTGGCCGGCCGTCGGGTTTTGGATCCGGAGCACAGGGGTACGCGGGATTGAAAGGGTGGCACATGTCGGAGCGCAACGATATCAATCGGCGGAGGTTCATGCAAGCCGCGGCGGCCGGGGCGATCGGCGCGGGACTGGGCCTGGGACGACCCCTGGGCGCGGCGCAGACCATCGACACCCGCAGCTACAACCCCGAGATGGAGTACCGGCGGCTGGGCAAGACGGGGCTGATGGTCTCGGCGGTGTGCCTCGGCGGCCACTGGAAGCGGGTCAACGTGATGAACCAGGATTTTGACCGCAACCGCCGAGACGTGGTCACCCGCTGCATCGAGCAGGGGATCAACTACATCGACGCCTGCTCGTATCATGAGGTGATGGCCTACAGCAAGGCGCTGCAGGGTCGGCGGGAGGCGATGTACCTGGCGGCCTCGTACTACGAGCATGAGCCCCGCAACCCGGACTATCGCACGGCGCCCAAGCTGATGGAGTCGCTGGACACGGTCCTGCGCGACGCCGGGTTGGAGTACACAGACCTGTGGCGGATCACGTGTTTCGAGCCGGGCGGCCAGCACACGTTCAACACGTCGGTGGAGATCGTCAAGGCCCTGACCCAGGCCAAGAAGCAGGGCAAGGCCCGACACATCGGCATCAGCTCGCACGACCGGCCCTGGCTGAAGATGATGATCGAGCAGTTCCCCGAGATCGAGGTGGTGCTGTTCCCGTACACGTCGATGAGCAAGAAGGCGCCGCAGGACAGTCTCTTCGACGCGGTGATCGAGCAGGATGTGGGTGTGTTCGGCATCAAGCCCTTCGCCAGCAACAGCCTGTTTCTGGGCGACAGCTCGCCGAGCAGCCCGCAGGCCGCCGAGGACGACCGACGGGCCCGGCTGGCGATTCGGTATATCCTGTGCAACCCGGCGATCACGGCGCCGATTCCGGGCCTGATCAGCCGGCACCAGGTGGACAACATGGCCCTGGCGGTGAAGGAACGCCGCGAGCTGGATGTTCAGGAGAAGGCCGAGTTGGAGGTCTACAGCCAACAGGCCTGGGCAAATCTGCCCCCACACTACCAGTGGCTCAAGGATTGGCAGTACGTTTAATCCGGCCTGGACCGACAACGGGATCGACAGACGAGGAGCAGCGGATGGGTAAGGATGCGGCGACGCCGGTCGGCCGGGGGCGGTTGGCCGTTCTGATCGGGGGATGCGTGGCGGTGGTGCTCGCGGCGGTTTCCTGCGGTCCACGGGATGAGCCGGCCGCCTCGGTGGCCGGGGAGGATGCGCCGTTGCTGCTGTTGGAGGATGAGCCGGTCGCGCTGGCCGTGGTGGACGGGGCGGACAACAGCCGCTGCTTCGTATGCCATATCAACTACGCCCAGGAAACGCTCAGTCGGCGACACGCGAAGGAGGGCATCGGCTGCGAGACATGCCACGGGGCCTCGGATGCCCATTGCTCGGATGAGAACAATATCACGCCGCCGGAGATCATGTATCCGCGGGAGCAGATTGTCGCCGCCTGTCTGGAGTGCCACGAAAAGGCGGCGATGGCGCAGATCGAGCCACACAAGAGCGTCTTCAGCCCGGGCGACGCGGAGGCAAAGGTCTGCACCGACTGCCACGGCAAGGACCATCGACTGGCCCACCGGACGCGCCG
>JAHKLV010000037.1 GCA_020854925.1 Candidatus Methanofastidiosia archaeon
GGACGAGGCATACGCCAAGGCCGCGTGCGCGCTCTTTTCCCTCCTTGCCACGGGGCCCCGGGAGGGCGACACCCACCAGGAAGAGCTCGTGGAGGTAGAAGGGGAAGACGAGTGTGCACTTCTCTACGAGCTTCTCGAGGCGGCACTCATCCTTTTTGAGACCGAGCGATTCCACGCCACGCGGGCCCGTGTCACCATCACCGAGACTGTCGACGGCCTCGCCCTTTCCGCACGCCTGGCTGGCAGCACCGCCGCAGGCGCGGGATGGACGCACCCGTACGACGTCAAGGCCGTCACGTATCACCAGATGCGCGTCGTGGGCGGCACGGACGGGTGGACCATCGAGGTCTATGTGGACATCTGACCCCGCATGCCCCGCGCCTAATACCATCACCTTTAAAAATGAGGTTGCCTATTACGGATGAAAAGGTGTAATGATGGATACCAAAACCCGCCACACGTTCAAGAAACAGCTAGATTTCCTCAAGAAAATCCGCGGCCGCCACACCGAGCTCGTGTCGGTCTACATTCCGGCAGGGTACGAGGTCTCGAAGGTGATGCAGCAGCTTCGCGACGAGCAGGGGACGGCATCGAACATCAAATCAAAGGGGACGCGAAAAAACGTCCTTGGGGCGCTGGAAAAGGTCATGTCACACCTGCGACTCTTTCCGCGCACGCCAGAAAACGGTCTTGTCATCTTTGCAGGCAACATCTCCCAGAAGGAAGGCGTCACCGACCTGCAGCTCTTTTCCATGGAACCGCCGGAACCCATCTCCACGCGGATCTACCGGTGCGACCAGGAGTTCGTGCTCGAACCCCTCTTCGATCTTATTGCCGAGAAGGTGGTCTACGCGCTCCTCATCGTCGAGCGTAATGAAGCCACCATCGGCCTCCTGCGGGGCAAGCACATCGAGATGCTCGAGCATCTCACCTCCGGCGTGCCCGGCAAGTCCCGTGCCGGCGGCCAGTCGTCGGTGCGATTCGCCCGCCTGAGGGAAGAGGCCGCCAAGGAGTTCAACGAGCGCATCGGCGAGCACTTCAATCGCCACTTCCACGGCATGGAGGGCCTCAAGGGGATCATCGTCGGCGGCCCGGGTATGACCAAGCAGGTCTTTGTGGACGGCCAGTACCTCCACTACGAGCTGCAGCAAAAAGTGCTCGGCACCCTTGACACCGTCTACACGGAGGAATACGGCCTGCGCGAACTCGTGGAAAAGTCTGACGAGCTCCTCTCGGGACTGGAAATCCTTGAGGAAAAAAAGATAATGGAACGATTTTTCAAGGAGCTAGTCCACGAGACGGGGCTTGCCGCCTACGGCGAGAAGGAGGTACGCCACTTCCTCATGCTCGGGGCCGTGGAGACGATTCTCCTCTCTGATGACCTCGACCTGAGAAGGACGACGGTACAATGCCAGAACTGCGATTTTTCCAAGGAGGTGACCCTTGACTCACTCGGCCTGCTCAGGCTCAGGGAGGAGGTCTCCTCGCAGAAGTGCCCCCAGTGCGAGAACCTGCGCCTCGAGGTCGGCGACGACGTCGACCTTGTCGAGGAGCTTTCCGAGCTTACCGAGCAGACAAACGCAGAGGTGCGGATTATATCGACGGAGACGGAGGAGGGAAAGCAGCTCATGGTCGCCTTCGGCGGCATTGCGGCCATCCTCCGCTACGCAGGGGAGGGAGCGCCATGATAAAACAGTTACTCCAGGACTACGTCTCGGACCTTACCGGCAGGAACGACATTGTCATCGACGTGCCGCCGAACCCCGAGATGGGCGACTATTCCTGCGCCGTGGCCTTCCAGATGGCCAAGGAGCAGCGACGCAATCCGCTCGAGGTGGCCCGCGAGCTTATTGCCGCCATGGAGCGGTCAAGGCCGCGCCTTGTCGAACGCATTACAAACGCAGGCCCTTATATCAACTTCTTTGTGGACGGCGAGGCCTTCGCACGCGAGGCGCTCGGTACCATCCTGTCCCAGGATCGGGGTTACGGCACCCTGCCGCCCACGGGAAAACGGGTCATCGTCGAACACACCTCGGTGAATCCCAACAAGCCGCTCCACATGGGCGGCGCGCGCAACTCCATCCTCGGCGACAGTGTCGCCCGCCTCCTCCGGGCCGCCGGCTACGAAGTAGAGGTGGAAAACTACATCGACGACCTGGGCATCCAGTTCGCCGAGGTTTTCTGGGGCATCCTCCAGTTCGGCGACACACCGGAGGAAAAGTACGACCACTTCCTCGGAAAGCTCTACATCAGGGTGCACGAGACGCTCACACCCGAGCTTGAGGGAGAGATAAAGCGCCTCAACAAGGAGATGGAAGACCCCTCCTCGCCCCATTCCGCGATGGCGCGGGCGATTGTCGAGCGCTGCGTCATGGCCCAGCTTTCGTCCCTCAAGACCCTTGGCATCGGGTTTGATATCCTCGTCTGGGAAAGCGACATCGTGCACGCGGGGCTCTTTGACGAGACCTTCGAGCTCCTTGGCGAGAGCGAGGACATCGTCACAGAGGATGACGGCCCCCTGACCGGCTGCCTCGTCATGAAGCTCGGCAGGGTGTTTCCCAACATGACCAATCCCGACAAGGTGCTTATCCGCTCCGACGGCACGCCCACCTACACCGCCAAGGACATCGCGCTCCAGATGTGGAAGTTCGGCCTCCTTTCCCGCACGCTCCTCTACCGCACATGGGACGGGACTACCATGACCTCTGACAACGACGGCGAGCCCATGGACTTTGGCAATGCCGACATGGTCATCAACGTCATCGGCTCCGAGCAGTCGTATCCCCAGGAGGTGGTCAAGCGGTCGCTCAAGCTCCTCGGATTTGACGAGCAGTCCGAACAGTCCCACCATCTCGCATACGAGTTTGTCACCCTGCCCGACGACTCCTTTTCAGGCCGCCGTGGCACGTGGATAGGCTATACGCTGGACGATGTCCTCTCCGCCGGGCGCGCCAAGGCCCTCGAGGCGGTCACCCAGCGCCGAAGCGAGCTTACAGACGATGAACGGGGGCGCATCGCCGACGTCATATCCGCCGGGTCCATCCGCTACAACATCGCCCGCTATGCACCGGAAAAAAAGATCGTCTTCCGATGGGACGACGCGCTCAATCTCGAAGGGGACTCCTGCCCGTACGTTGAGTACGCCCATGCGCGCTGCTGTGCCATCCTGCGCAAGGCGGCAGGCACATACGACCACGCGGCATGCACCTTCTCCTACACACATCCCAAGGAGTGGGAACTGGTAAAAGCGCTCTCGGAATACCCCGATGTCATCGCATCGGCGGCGGCGGACAAGCGGCCGCACTACGTGACAAAGTACGTCAACGACATCTCCCTGAAGTTCAACTCGTTCTACAACGACCTTCTTGTCATCGGCTCTGACAACGAAGCGAACAGGCTTGCCCTCGTGGACGCCACCCGCACCGTCCTTGCCAACGCCCTGCGCGTGCTCGGTATCGAGCCCCTCGAGGAGATGTAGGGGGAGGGTCATGGACACGCACGCCCTGCGACAGATGACCGTACGCCTCCACGAGCTCCTCGTGGTCGCCGAGTCGCGTGGCGTGCTCGACCGCTCGCTGCTCTCGCGGCATGCGTACTACACAGCGGCGTACCACCTCTCCACGCGAGGCTTCGAGGTCCAGGTGCTCGACGAACGCTCCGTCCGCCAGGCCGACCTCTACCTTCCCTCGGTCCCGTGCCGGGTCAAGGTGGGCTATACGGTCAGGCGGTCAGACGGGTCCGCCATCTTTTCTCTCGGCTCGGGTCCCGCCCTTGCCAACGGCACCTTTGACCTGTACGTTGCCGTGGCCTACGACAAAGACCGCCCGGACGATTCATGGACCCCGTATGTGCTCTCGTTTGATGAGGCGTACGAGCTTTACACAACCCCGAAAGGGAAAACGCCCGGATTCGCCTCGACGCCCTATGCGCTCTACATCGCCCGGGACCTGGCGCAGTTTAAACGCATGCTTGGACGCCACCGGATGCCGCGCACCCTGCTCGAGGAGCGCATCCTCACCCACCAGGAAGAGTATGCCGGCGCCTGGGGCAAGGCGTCTTCAGGAAAATAGCTCGACGATCTCGGCATAGGTGACATAACGCACGTTCTTGTTAGAAAGGTAGGCAAAAAGGTCGGCAAGCATGGTGTACGTGACATCTCCGCAAATCCTGTCCCACTGCTCGGATCCCGTCTCCATCTCGCAGAACTCCCAGGGGTGGAGGCCAATGACAACGACCGTGATATCCCTGGTTTCCTGGGCGGCCACGGCGTACTCGTAGGCCGCGACAAACGACGAGTCATAAAGGAAAAAGGAATAGCAGTACGAGGGCACGTTCGAGACCGGTATGCGCAGGATATCCATGTCCCCCGGCACGTTCCAGTCGTCGGAAGCGGGATGGTACGGATAGGAACCTGCCTTTCGCGCCGACCCTTCCGACGTGTAGCCAAGGTCCTCGAGGATATGCATGAGGTCGGTGTCGCCCGAGTGGTAGGGTGACCTGAACGAGACTATGGGCGCCCCTACCAGCGCTTCAAGAAACTGGGTTGCAGCAGCCATTCGCTCCTCCTTTTCCTCATAGGACAGGCTGTAGAGCGCCTCGTTGTGGTAGAGGGAATGACATCCTACCTCATGGGACAGCGCCAGGTCGCGCACGACGTCGGGGCGATGCAGGGCGACCATGCCCGTGACGAAGAACGTGGCACGGACTCCGTATTCGTCCAAAAGCGCGGTGAGGCGCGGAATGCCCTCGTCTATGCCGCGGTACGTGTCAAAGTACGGGGGATAATCACGCTCCGTGTCGATGGTGATGGCAACGTAAATAGGGGGTTCCCCCTCATCGCCGCCGAGCAGGCAGCCGGTGGGGGCTCCCGCCACGACAACGATTAAAAGAAGTGTCATGCACGTGCGCCGTAGACCCATGGGGTAGGTACTGCACCGTATTTTAAAAACATGAGCCCCGCGCCACAGGGCACCGATACGTTTTTTAATAACATATTAGTATTCGCTAATATATTGGTGGTATCATGGCTCCACAGACCGTACTCTTTATCTGCATCCACAACAGCGCGCGCAGCCAGATGGCAGAGGCATATCTCAACGCCATGGCTGCTGGCAGGTACACGGCACAAAGTGCCGGTATTGAACCGGGCAGCATTAATCCCCTGGTAATACAGGCACTCCTCGAAGACGGCATCGACATCAGGAAAAAGGAAACGCAGAGCGTCGCTTCGCTTATTGCCGCCGGAAAGAGATTCGACTACGTTGTCACCGTCTGCGACGATGCTGCCGCCGAGCGGTGCCCGTTTGTCCCGTGTACGTGCACATCGCTGCACTGGCCGTTTCCCGACCCGTCATCATTTGAAGGGACACAGGAGCAGCGGCTCTCCCGCACACAGGATGTTCGAGACGCCATCAAGGCACGCGTGGAGGCATTCCTTGCCACGGGAAGATAACATTCTTTTACCGTATGCCGCCCCCGCTTCGAAAGGGACAGGCACGTACCGGGAGCGGGGTTCACGATTCGTGGGAATAGCCGCCCCCATTTCCGACTGGCACGATTTTCATGCGTTTTTGGCAAGCGTGCACGCCGAGCACGCGGGAGCCGACCATGTGGCATACGCCCACCGTACCCAGCCGGGATGCGGGAACACGCGGCATGCCGACGGGGGAGAACCGCAGGGTACGGCAGGGCCCGCGCTTGTGATGTGCCTGGAGGGGGCAGGGCTCGAGGGGGCGGCCGTGGCGGTGGCACGGTACTATGGCGGCACCCCCTTGGGCACGGGCAATTTGTCCCGTGCCTATGGCGCCGCTGCGAGGGCGGCGCTCGCCGCTGCCGGCACGATAACGATGGTACCGTGGCGCTCGTACCGGGTGGAAACGGCGCTGGCAGATGCGCCTGCCGTGGAGCATGCGCTCCGTGGGGCAGGCGCCGTCATCGACGAACGTTTGTATGAGAACAAGGCCGTGCTAACGGTCTCGCTATCTTGTAGCCACGAGGTAACGGTGGAAGACCTCCTTTCCCGATGGCATGCGGAGGCGGCAGGGTGCGGCCTGCACTATCGTCCGGAAGAAGCGACCCCGCAGCCACGCAGGTAAGCGGCTGCCTCATCCGAGAATCGCGGCGCAGTGTCATCACCCAGAGCATCGCACGCCGCATGGTACGCATCAATGGTACGCCACGGGTCCGTGATGCACGCCACCACGGCACGTGCGCCGCCGGCCGCATCGATGGCGCGCATCATGCGATACCCGGTGTAGTTGATGGCACCAAACGTGGAACGCATGTGTGTCGAAGCCCATGCATAGAGGTCTTCGACCGATGCCATGGCACCGGTGGCGATATCCTCAAAACATGTCGAGATGGTTTGGCAATGCTCTTTTTCCCGTGCCGAATCCGACATGAATTCGTCATATCCTCGTTCCCCCACAGAAGGGACGCCCCCAACACAGGCGTAGGCGATGCCCTCGCCCACGAGGCCGGTGAGCACCTCGAACGCCAGGGAGCACGGGGCGTCCACGGGCGCCATGCCCGAAACGATGCCGTTGTATACGAGATGATGGACCTCGTGCGCGATGGTGGCCGCCAGCGTGTCCGACGATTCATGGACGTACCCCCAGTCAAGGCTGATGCCGTCGCCGTGGAAGTATCCCCCGCTGTGGCCGGTGCACAGCAGGTAGACCGTGCACGCAAGGTCGGCGCCCGCTGGAACGTATGGCGTGACCCGCGCCTCCACCTCGGCAGGCAGGCCGCCGGTATCAAGGACGGCAAAGGCACGGGAGAAGGCGTCGAGGCGCGCACAGTCCTCCCGGTAGCGCCGATGCAGGGAAGAGAGAAACGGACCATGGCCGTCATACGTCTTCGACCCCACGTGCGCGAGCACGTCGGCAAGGTCTGCAGAGGACATGCCGGCATCTGACCCCATGGGGAGATTGTAATGGTCCACGAGGTGACGCATGACGGGAAGGGCAACGAGCGCCCTGATTGCTTCAGAAGAAGGCGAGACGCCACGCCTCACCGAGGAAAAGAGAGAGAAAAATGCCTCGAGCGCGGACGTGTCAAGCGTTATGGAAAGCATATACCCTCTTATGGCATGAAGGAAAAAAGCGTTTCGGAAAAAAGAAGGAGGGGGAGGATCACTCCCGCGCCTTGGGAAGGACGAGATTGAGGATGAGCGCGGCAAAGGTGCCGGTCGTGATGCCTGACGCAAAGACGGTGCGCACGTCCTCGGGAAGCTGGGACAGGATGTCCGGGCGGACTACCACCGCCATGCCGAGACCAAGGGACACGGCGATGACAAGCATGTTGCGCCTGTTGAAGTCCACGCCCTGGTAGATTTTTATGCCGGCCGCGGCAATCATGCCGAACATGATGATGCCGGCGCCGCCAAGAACGGGATTGGGCATGATGGCGACAAGCGCTCCCACCTTCGGGAAAAGGCCGGCTATCGCAATGATGATGCCAGCTATGAGGACGACGAATCGGCTCGCGATTCCGGTCACGGGGATAATGCCCACGTTCTGGCTAAAGGAGGTGTTTGGTCCCGCATTGAAGAAGCCGGCTATGAAACTGCCGACACCATCGGCAAGAAGGCCGCGCTCTAGGTGCTCGCTTGTCACCTCCTGCTCCGCAGCCTCGCCGACGGCCATAAGGTCGCCGATGGTCTCAACGGTGGTAACGAGGTATGCGGCGACAAAGGCGAGGATGGCCGATGCCTTGAACGTAACGCCAAACTTGAGGGGATTGGGGACCGCTATCCAGGAGGCACCCGATATCTGTCCAAAGTCCAGGAGGCCTAGGGGATAGGCAACGATGTAACCGAGGATGATGCCGATGAGGATGGAACCGGAGCTCACGATGCCCTTTCCCCACTGGTTGAGGACCATAATGACCACTAGGACAAACATGGCAAGGGAAAGGTTCTGGGTGCTCCCGTAGTCGGCGGCGCCAAAGCCGCCGGCAGCCCAGTCCACGGCAACGGGAAGGATGGTAAGGCCAATAAGGGTGACCACCGTGCCCGTGACCGCCGGGGGAAAGAGCTTCCGAAGCGGTCGCACGAATCGGCTGAGGAACATCTCGATGAAGGAGCCGGCTATGGTGGCGCCAAAGATGCCAGGAAGGCCAGACGCGAATCCCACGGATATGGAAGGGCCGACAAAGGTGAAGTCGGTACCCATGATCATGGGGACACGTGCGCCTACCGGCCCAAAGCCGCGTGTCTGTATGATGGTAGCAATGCCTGAAACAAAAAGCGTGGCACTCACAAGGAACGCTATGTCCTCGAGGGGCAACCCCAGCACGCCGCCTACCACAAGGGGGACGGCGACAATGCCGCTAAAGGCGGCAAAGACATGCTGGATGGCGAGGGGTATCGCCTCACCGAGAGGCGGCTTGTCGTTCACGGTATAACGAAGCCGCCTGCTGTCCTTCGCGGAATCGGTGGAATTATCGGTTGATGACATGATATCACCGTATACTGCACGAGCACATGCAAAAAGAGCCTATAAAAAGATACCGCAGCCCGTGGTATGGGCATGTCGCCGAAGACGATTCGTCTGACCGCTACGCACGCCACGACTGCCTGAGCAGGTGAGTGCGCAAAGCCTTTTCCACGAGCGTGAGCCGTGAGACCGGGGCACCGTGAACATCCGTGCGTCCTGCCCGGATATGGTCCGCAAAGCCGCCGCACGTGGGAAAGACGGTAGTCACCGAGCCCACCTCCCGGGCAAGGTGGGCATCCGTTCCCCCGATACAGGGGATGCCGGCAAGGCGCGCGCGGCGCTCCGTCTCCGCATTGGTGGAGACATTGTGCCCGTTTCGCACCTCGATGGCATCGAAAGGAAGGGAAAAGGCACGTTCGCCCACGCCATGGCGGCGCCTATCCAGGGGATGGGACGCCACGGCAAGGCCACCCTGCGCATGAATGGCATGGATGGTCTCCTCCGCCGACAGCCCTGGTGGCACGGGGGACGAGACAAAGTACGAGAGGATATGCCCGTCGGCGGACGAGACCTCGCAACCGGGAATGAGGGCAAGGGACGTCGGTATGGCACAGGCTGCACGGTAGCCGTCCATGGTGTCGTGGTCGGTGATGGCAACGCCGCACAGTCCGCGGCGCTCGGCGGCATGGATGACCTCCTCGGGGGAGGCGAGGCCGTCGCCCCTCGAATACAGCGTATGCACATGCATGTCGACATGGGGCATGCCCCATCCTTCCCCACGACATTAATAAGTCTTGTGCAGGGAGGGCGCGTCATGCACAACATTTTTATTGGATATTTTATATTTGTAAAATACTTATTCCCCGGAGGTATGTTGTATGACTGAGAAAATAACCGTTTCAATCATCAAGGCCGATGTCGGCGGATGGCCAGGTCACTCCCTCGTGAATCCCGAGCTCATGACCATTGCCCGCAAGGAACTCGAAAAGCAGAAGGGCAAGATGCTCATCGACTACTATGTCGCCCACTGCGGGGACGACCTCGAACTCATCATGACCCACCGCGGCGGCGTAGACAACGAGGACGTCCACCGCCTCGCCTGGGAGACCTTTGAGGCGGCCACGGAAAAGGCCAAGGAGCTCAAGCTCTACGGTGCCGGCCAAGACCTCCTGTCAGATGCCTTTTCCGGCAACATCAAGGGCATGGGGCCCGGAGTTGCCGAAATGGAGTTCACGGAGCGCAAGGCCGAGCCCATCGTCGCCTTCCTCATGGACAAGACCGAACCAGGGGCCTTTAACCTGCCGGTCTACAAGATGTTTGCCGATCCGTTCAACACCATCGGCCTCGTCATCGACCCGAGCGCCACGGCGGGGTTCACGTTCGAGGTGTGGGACATCTATGAGCACAAGCGCGTCTTCATGAACTGCCCCGAGGAGATGTACCAGATGCTCGCCCTCATCGGCGCCAAGTCACGCTATGTCATCAAGCGCGTCTTCCCCAAGGCGGGCGGCAAGCTCCCGGACGATGAGCCGGTGGCCGCCGTTTCGACGGAAAAGCTCTATGAGATTGCAGGGGACTACGTGGGCAAGGACGACCCTGTCGCCCTGGTACGGGCCCAATCTGGCCTTCCCGCCCTCGGCGAGGTGCTCGAAGCCTTCTCCTTCCCCCATCTTGTCTCAGGGTGGATGCGTGGCAGCCACAACGGCCCCATCATGCCGGTAGCCATGTGCCAGGCGAAATGCACCCGATTCGACGGTCCCCCGCGCGTCGTCGCCTTGGGATTCCAGCTTGCCAACGGCAAGCTCGTCGGCCCGGTCGACCTCTTTGACGACCCGGGATTCGACTCGGCACGCGACCAGGCAAAGGTGGCCGCCGACTATATGCGCCGCCACGGCCCGTTCGAGCCGCACCGCCTGCCCCTGGCAGACATGGAGTACACGACGCTGCCCAAGGTGCTCTCGGCCCTCAAGGACCGATTCACCTCCGTCGAGTGAGGTAAGCACATGCCGGCGCCGCTCATCGTGGTGAACTTCAAGGCGTATGGCGAGGTGTGTGGCCCACGAGGCCTCGAGCTCGCCCTCTCCTGCCAGGCCGTCTCAGAAGATACGGGGGTGCATGTCATCCCTTGTCCTCAGATGGTCGACCTTGCACGGGTGTGTGCACGCCTCTCGATACCGGTCTGGGCACAGCGCGTGGACGGCGTGGGGCCGGGGGGGCACACGGGGCACACGACGGCAGCCGCCCTTGCCGGTGCAGGCGCGGCAGGCACGCTTCTCAATCACAGCGAGTGCAGGATGCGCGCCTTTGACATCGACGCCGCCCTCTCGTCGTGCCGGGCAGAGGGGATTACCACGTGTGTGTGCTCAAACAACGTGCCCGTCTCCCGCGCCATGGCGGCCTTGGGGCCGGACTATGTTGCCGTTGAACCCCCTGAACTCATCGGGGGTGACATCTCCGTAACCACCGCCGACCCGTCCATCGTGTCCGAAACGGTGGATGCCGTACGCGCAACGAATCCCTCGGTGGGCGTGCTCTGCGGAGCCGGTGTGAAGGATGGGAAGGATGTCAGCGCCGCCCTCGAGCTCGGTGCTCAAGGCGTGCTTCTCGCCTCCGGTGTCGTGAAAGCCCGGGACCCTGCGGCGGTCCTGCGCGACATGGCAAGCACCTTATAAAAGCCGCGCCGACACCGCCGCGGGGATGTACCCGATGGCCGTGCAGGTCTCAAAGGGTATGCCCCTGCCGGTGATGTCAAGGTGGTAGCGGCCCTTTTTTCGTATGGGCGTGGGAAGGCCCTTGCGCCCGAGCCCTACGACAAAGTTTGCGTCCATGCCGCGGCGTATCATGTCGGCAAGCGTGTCAAGCGCCACCGCCTTCCCCTCGTCCGGCTTCGAGGTCGTGACGATGAGCTCCTGGGGGAGCGAGAAGTCCTCGCTGCAGAAAAACTCCTGCCGGGAGGCGAGGATTTCGAGAAATCTGCCTCCCTCTCCGATGGTGGTGTTTCCGACGACCTCGGCACGGGGGTCCTTGAACGGAAACCCCACAAGGCAGAGATTGAATCCCGCAGCGTAGCAGACGGGTGCCGCCCGGGCGATGCTGCGCAGGTGTATGTCATGCACCCGATTCTTGTCGTATGAGTTGTAGAGGGTGAGGGTGAGATGCTTCATGCGATGACCATGACCCTACATACAAAGGTATTTAAATATTCATTGCCCGCTCTTCATAGAAAAATACGGGGTCTCACGCATGGCGGATGTACGGAACGCAGACGAGCTTTTCAAGGAATTCAAGGCGCAAAGCGTCTCGGAATTCTTCAAAAAAAATGCCGCGATGCTGGGTTACACCGGCAAGATACGCAGCCTCACCACCATCGTGCACGAGGGTGTGACCAATTCGCTTGACGCATGCGAGGAAGCGGGCATACTCCCCGAGATATCGGTCTGGGTCGAAGAGCTCGGCACGGAGCACTACCGGGTCACCATGGAGGACAACGCGTCGGGCATACCCCTCGAGTACGTGCCCCAGGTGTTCGGGCGTATGCTTGCCGGGTCCAAGGCACACCGCAACATCCAGTCCCGGGGCCAGCAGGGTATCGGCGTCTCAGGCGCGGTCATGTTCTCGCAGGTCACCACGGGAAAGCCAACGTCCTTTCTCACGTCAACAGGCGACACGCACATCGTGAAGGGGCGGGTGCAGCTCGACGTGAAGCGCAATCTCGGCGAGATAGTGGACAAGGAGAAGCTGCACAACACCTCAGGGTGGAGGGGAACCGTCATCGCCCATGAGGCAAAGGGCGTCCTGTACAACAAGTCCCGCTACTCCCCCTACAACTATTTGCGCATGACATCCATAGCCAATCCCCATGCACGCATCACCTTTATCGAGCCAGACGGCACCCGCATCCTCTTCGAACGCAGCACAACACTCGTCCCCAAGCCGCCCAAGGCCATCAAACCGCACCCCTACGGCATCACGCCCGACGACCTGCTCACCATGGCGTCAAATACCGATGCCAAGAAGCTGGGCGCCTTCCTGGAAAAGGAGTTTGTGCGTATCTCCTCTGCAAAGGCTGAGGAGATAGCATCACTGTCCGGCGTGTCGCTTGCGCAGCAGCCGGCGCGCCTCTCCTGGGACGACGCCGAGCGCGTGGTCAACGCCTTTAAGGCCACAAAATTTTTCGCTCCGCCCACCGAGGGCCTGCGCCCCATCGGGGGGGAAGAGATTGCAAAGAGCCTCACGTCGACGCTTTCCCCCGAGTTCACCCAGACCATCACGAGGGCCCCTCAGACCTTCCGCGGCGGCATCCTCTTCGTAGTGGAGGCAGGGCTCGCCTATGGGGGGAAGGCGGGTAAGGGGGGCATCGAGATCATCCGCTACGCCAACAGGGCGCCGCTTATCTTTGACCAGGGCGGCTGCGCCATCACCGAGGCGGTCAAGTCCGTGGACTGGAAGCGCTACGGCGTGCGCGACGTTGAGAAGGTGCCGCTCACCGTTTTCGTAAACATCGTATCCACCCACGTGCCCTACACGTCGGCCGGCAAGCAGGCGCTTGCCATGGAGGAGGAGATCCACGCAGAGGTGCGCTATGCCCTCATGGACTGCGGAAGGGCGCTTTCACGATTCCTTGCCGGAAAGCGCAAGCTCTACGAGCGGCGGTCGAAGATGAACACGCTGCTCAAGTACGTCCCCGAGACGGCGGCAGCCATCGCCGCGCTCACGGGGCAGGACGCCGCAGGAGTGGCAGACCGCCTCTCCAGGATAGTCAGCGAGCGCTACGAACTGGTGGACGAAGACGAGGGCGATGAGGGCGAGGCAGCCCCCACGGACACGGAGGAGGATACCGATGAGCAATGAGATTAATGCAAAACTGGTCGAGCTTGCGCAAGCGGTGCTGGCGCAACTCGAGGAGGAACGGCCACCGGCGATACACATACCGCAGCGCGGCCTCTCAAACGTCTTTTTCGACGACGGCGAGCGTATCCTCCGACTGGGGGACAAGACATCAAAGCGGTCCTTCCTCAACATCGCGCACACGAAAAAGTTCATGCAGACCATGCTGGTGGCAGAGTACGCCAAGCGCCTCGTCGCGGACGACAAGCATGCAGGCATCCGTGAGCTCTACTATGCCCTCAAGCACTCCATTGCCAAGTCGAAGGAAAACACCTTTGAGGACCAAAACGAGTCAAACATCATCATCGAAGACCTCGAGCGGACGCTCGACGTGCTTCGCGAGCAGCTGAATCTTACCGCTGACCGGCGCGGATTCATCTATGGCGACATAGAGATACGCGACTCGGGCGACCGATTCAACGCCTCCAAGCTGGGCAGGGGCGGATGGGCCGTACCGGGAAACATCGAGGATATTACGTTTAAGAAGGCCAATGTCGACTACATCCTCGCCGTGGAGACGGCAGCCATGTCAGACCGCCTCATTGAGGAAAAGTTTCCTGTGCAGAACAACTGCCTGCTTGTCGCCTGCCAAGGGCAGGCGCCCCGGGGCATCAGGAGGCTCTTGTCCCGCCTTCATGTGGAAATGAACTTGCCCGTGGTCGTCTTCACCGACGGCGACCCGTACGGGTGGTACATCTATTCCACCATCAAGCAAGGATCCATCAATCTGGCATACCTTTCCAACACGCTGAGCGTTCCCGAGGCCCAGTTCGTGGGCATGACCATGGACGACATCGAAACATACGAACTAGGCGGCGTTACGGAAAAGTTAAAAGACCTTGACAAAAAACGCATTGAAGAAGAGCTCAAGTACCCCTGGTTCCAGAACAGGAAATGGCAAAAGCAGCTGAACAAGTGCAAAAAGATGGGCGTGAGGATAGAGCAGCAGGCGCTTGCCAACAAATCGCTTGAGTTTGTCGCCAAAGAGTATCTCCCAGAAAAGATCGAGAGCAAGAACTTCTTGCCATGAGGTGTAACGATGAAACAGATTCAGGACAGCTACAACGCGGATGCGGTAGAGACGTCAGTAATGCAGTTCTGGGAGGACCATGACATCATCAGCGCATACCTAGCAAAGGACGGCGCCATGTGGTACTGGTGTGATGGGCCCCCATACGTCACCGGCACCATCCACCTTGGTACCGCGTGGAACAAGATGATAAAGGACACCGTGCTCCGCTACAAGACCATGAACGGGTACGCGCCGCGGCGCCAACCGGGGTTTGACATGCACGGCCTTCCCATCGAGGTCAAGGTGGAGGGCATGCTCGGCCTTGAGACGAAAAAGGACATCGAGACAAAGATTGGCATCGACACCTTCGTTGCCCGCTGCAAGGAGTTTGCCATCGACAACATGCACAACATGATAACGCAATTCAAGAACATCGGGTGCTGGATGGATTGGGACCACCCCTACATGCCCGTCGAGGACGCCTATATCGAGTCGGGGTGGTACACCCTCAAGAAAGCGTGGGAAAAAGGCCTCTTTTTCAAGGACATGCGCGTCACCCACTGGTGCCCCCGCTGCGAGACCGCGCTTGCAGAGCACGAGGTGCGCGGCGAGTACCGCATGGTGGACGACCCCTCCATCTATGTGAAGTTCAAGGTCCTCGGGCGCGAAGACGAATACCTCCTTGTCTGGACCACCACGCCCTGGACGCTTCCCTCAAACCTTGCCGTGTCGGTGCATCCCGACCTGGACTATGTGGAGGTCATGGTGGGGGACGAGACCTGGATTGTGGCAGAACAGCTGCTCTCGCAGGTCTTTTCACAAGTGAAACGGGAATACACCGTCCTCGGCTACCTCAAGGGCACGGATATGGAGGGCTGGCGCTACGAGCATCCTCTCCTGGAAGAAAATCCCATACAGAAAGAGTACTTTGCCATGGGCGCACAGTACCACTCCGTCATCCTCGGCGAGCATGTCACCATCGAGGAGGGAACAGGGTGCGTGCACACGGCCCCGGGATTCGGTGCCGAGGACTTTGAGATCGGCCGGGCCTACCAGCTCGAGGCGTACTCGCCCATCGACGACCTTGGCAGGCTCACTGACTCAAAGTACGCTGGCATGTACATCAAGGACGCGGACCCCCTCATCATCAGGGACCTCCAGGACAAGGGGCTCATGGTGAAGGCGTCCACCATCACGCACAAGTACCCCTTCTGCTGGCGGTGCAAGAGCCCGCTCCTCTTCAAGTCCACCGAGCAGTGGTATCTTAACATCACACGGATAAAGGACCAGA
>JAHKLV010000137.1 GCA_020854925.1 Candidatus Methanofastidiosia archaeon
CTGAAGGCCGGCGCGAGGAATACCAGACTGGCCTGCTTCGTGAGCACGCCGAAGGCCGCGCTGCCCCAGCCAATGACAAATCCCGCCGACACCGCCGAGGCCGCCCAGTCGCTCATGCGGTTCAACTGCCGTCGCTTGAGCAGCAGGGCCGAGATCGCCAGGGGGCAAAGCCCCACCTGCGATCCATAGATTGCGAAGACCAGATCGGCGATCGAAAAACCCACCATGCTGAGCACCTGCACCAGCAGCGTGCTGATGAGGGCGGCGACCACCAGGATCGTGCGTGAGATCCGCAGCTCCCGCTGGGACTCCATGCGGTCGGCCAGGCTGCTGCGCAGGCGGCCCGAAAAGACATCCTCGTAGACCGAGTGGGACACGGCGATCAACTGGGTCGAGGCCGTTGAGAGCATCGCCCCGTAAAGGCCGAGAACGACCACGAAGAGCACCGCCCCGGAGAAGAACGTCCCCCAGGTCCCGATGACCTGCAACACGGCCGCCAGGGGATTGAGCGTCGCCACGGATGCCGCGGCCGGTTCGACCACGAAGATGAATGAAAAGCACGCCAGCAGCGCGAACATGCCCCACGTGACCGCCGACCCAAACACGCTGGACAGCAACCCCCCGGTCACCGTCTCGGGCCGTTGAGCCCCGGCAATCCGCTGCCAGATGCTCATGTCCGAGATGAACGTGGGCACGTTGATGATGAGGATGCCCACCAGAAACGCGATCAGGCCCGGCCGATACGTCAGGTGAAGCACCTCATAGGGGATGCGCTCAAGACTCCCGGTCCAGCCCACGTGCCGAAACGCGAAATAGATGTAGAAGGCCGGCAGGGCAACCAGCAACAGCCGAATGGATACCATCTGAATACGATCCGTGACGATCACCGCCCGGAATCCGCCCACCGCCGTGTAGACAAACGCCACGACCGACAACGCCGCCACCACCACCGGCGCGGGCACATCGGGCACCAGCCAGGCGAAGAAACGGCTTCCCACCGTCAGTTCCACCGCGAACGCCGCCAGGAACCCCAGGCTGGTGCACGCGGCGCTGACGTAACGCAGGGCGTCGGAATGAAACTCGGTGCCCAGAAACTCGTGCAACGTGGGCCGATGATCGTACACGGCCATGCGGTCCCAGATCCGACCCGCCAGGAGCCGCACCAGCAACAGCCCCGCGGAGGTCGTCAGCACGGTCCAGAACAACCACAGGCCGAACTGCTCGGCCAGCTCGAAAAAGGCGATCACCACCGTGGCCAGCGAAATCGTGGTCGCCACGGTACTGGCGGAGAACTCCTGGGCGCTGGCCACACGGGCGGCCCGCCCCAGTCCCAGCGGCAACAGATCGGCCAGACCCCGGGTCCGTCGGCCGAGCCACACGCCGACGCCGATATACGTGACGAAGGCCAGCAGCAGTGCCGCGACGACGATCCCGCTCATGGGCGGTCAACCTTTCCGGTGTCGCAACTCGACATTGATCCGTTGCTTGAGGCCGACGGGAATGCCGTCGAAGCATCCACGGGCGATGTCCACCAGCACGCCAAGCTCCGGCCCCGGATACAGCTCGACGGTCCAGCCCCGTTGCGATAGCACGCTGAACACGGCGATCTCCTCGAGCAGGTAGTTGCACGACAAGGCCAGGGCCCGCTCCTCGTCGACGGCGAAGGGACGACCGTGTCGCTTCTGCCGCTTGATGAAGGCATGGGCGTCACGCTGCACCCCCGCGCGAAAGGCCGCATCGGCGGCGTACAAGCGGTCCAGCATCTGCCGGGCCGCGGGGAACTCGGGCAGCTCCAGGCAGGCCCGCCATCGCAGGACGGTCAGCCGGTCCGGCGCGAACCCCTCCAGCCAGGCGCCGGCCCCATCGAGAAACTCGCGACCGAGCTCCTCGGCCGCGGCGGTGGCCTCGGCCTCGGCCAGACCGTGCCGCATCGTCTCGTTGAACCGCCGCAGGGTGTCGCCGACGATGATCAGACAGTGATCGAAATGCGCCAGCGCCCACGCAACCAGGTCCCTGAGGGATTCGCCTCGAAAGACCGGGTTGTCCAGGCTGATGCCCATGTAGCAGCGCCGCTGCGCAAACAGCCGCTCCGGCGCGACCGAGGGGGTCGTGCGAACGATCTGCACCTGCGCCGCTTCAGAACGTGAACCCGATGTCACCACACACTTCCCTGAGCTGAACCAGTTTCTGGCACGTCTCGTCGTAATCCAGGCTTGTCCCGTACGGCGAGACACTCGTCCGGCCCGGCTGGGCGTCGTCGATGAACGGCACGACGTACCCGCTGGCCATGAAATAGAACCACAGGTTATTCATCGGCATGTCTCGATGCAAGAGCAAGCCGTCGATCCCGTTCCGCACGTCGCGACCGCTGCGCACCGCCAGCTTCTCGCGGACGGTCGAGTCGAATACCTCCAGAACGCGCTCATAGCGCACGCGCTCGGCCTCATACTTCCGCCGCAGGCACCCGACGATCTTGTCGTAGACCGACCCGTCAACGGCCTGGGGGTCGTCCCGGTACATGACGAACATGCGCCGGAAGTCGTCCTGCCAGAGGAACGAATAGTCGAAGGTCTCCACGTCGAGGATGATCTCGGGCTTGCGAACGATCCCGATGATGTAGCGGATGCGACTCTTGTGGGCGGCCTCCCAGCGGGCCAGTTCCTCCGGCGTGACCCGCGGGGTGATGTCCCGCAGGTTGTCGATCAGTTGCAGCACGGTGTCCAGATAGAACGGCGCCAGGCCCTGGAGGATGTTACCGATCTGGCTGTAGAGCTGCTCGCTGAGGGGGTGCTGATAGGTCGGGGCCATGAAGTGATCCATCTGATCGGCCCCAAGGGTGACCGGCTCGGTCGTCAGGAACTCATATAACGCGTCATCGATGCCGTCGGCGGCGATGGCCCTGCCCAGTTCCGAGGTCGAGGCGTTGTCCAGAACCCGCCAGACCTCATCGAACCGGTCAAACACCGGAGCCATCCCGGGGTTGGCCTCCTTGAGCACGTCGGCCAGAATCCGCATATCGGCGGCGCTGCTGCGGGCCCCATCCATGATCTGGATGCACACCAGCACCTGGCACAACGGCACGAACTCCAGGGTGTCGAAGGTC
>JAHKLV010000054.1 GCA_020854925.1 Candidatus Methanofastidiosia archaeon
CGTCCCTATGACTACGGGTGTTCAGTGTGACCTTTGTACAAATTATGAATACTGTCATACTTTGGTATCTATATACATATATACAAATCTTAGCTTTTTTTTGAATCATTTGTTCATTATTTATCGCTATAAGGCAACACATTTTAATAATGCCGCTATGATGTACTGACTATACTAGCAAGCGAGGTGGTAACAATAGGCTTCATTGAAAATAGTAGGCTACCGGGGGAGACGACAAGAATCAAGTGCTTGTCCCTTGTTCTTATGTCGGCACTCATCGTGTCGCTCATTCTCGCCGTTCCCATAACGGCGCTTGAAACAGAGATTACGCTCAGCGTGGCTGATGGCGACCGGACCGCAGACATCCAGGCGGCCATCGCGAACATCGCCGACGGGGGGACCATCTACTTCGGGGCGGGGACCTACCACGCAAACATTTCGATTATCAATCCAGGCAAATCATTCTCGCTCGTGTCCCTAGACAGTGCGGCCATCCTTGACGGTGGCGAAGCGGGCTCGGTCATCAGGATACGGGACACCGGCGCGCATACTGTTACCGTAGATGGGTTCACCATCACCAACGGAAAAGCAAAGAACGGCGGGGGAATCTACCTCGATAACGCGGATGCGGTGGTCACCAACTGCCGTATATATGGAAACACCGCCACCGACTCGGCGAGCGGAGGGGTTTCTTCCGCCACTGCACGTGGGGGCGGGATGTGCATCGAGTACGCGAGTCCCGTTGTCACCAACTGTATCTTCACGGAGAATACCGTCTTCGCAGATGCTCAAGGGGAATCACTGTCTACCGCCACAGCCGTGGGTGGAGCGGTGTATACGGTTGGAGGGATACTGGACCAGTCATGGCCCGTCTTTACGAACTGCACCTTTGCCGGCAACGAGGCATGGGCATCGGCATCGGCCGCGGGATATTACCTTTTGAGGCGATTCCTTCCTGGCATTGAAGTTACCACGTTTCTTGGCGGCGGCATGTACAACGGTACTCAGGCACATACCCTTATTACCAACTGCATCTTCTGGGACAACGACTCTGCCACAGTTCTCTTTGACACGGAAACGGAGATATGGAGTGTCAACATGGCGCACACCTCGCTTACGTACTCAAACGTCCAAGGCGGGTATCCTGGCGAAGGTAACTTGAACGCAGACCCGCTTTTTGGCGCAGATTTTTCGCTTCTGCCCACATCTCCCTGCATCGATACAGGCATTGATGCCAGTGGGACCAGCCTTGGGCGCGTATCTAACGACATACGTGGGGCCGACCGACCGTTCAGCGCTTCGTTTGACATGGGTGCCTACGAGCATGTCTCGCTTTCCGTCGTGCTAACGTTGACACTAGATCCACTTGCAGGCTCGGTGACGTGTACGGCTGCTGCCGCAGGCGGCTATGGGGCCTACACGTACGACTGGGACCTTGATGGCGATGGTACCTACGAGGCACTCGATGGAGGCACCCTTCAGGTCATAACACCGTACACAGGCGGGAAGGGAACCGTATCTGTCCGTGTAACGGATGAAAATTTCTGCACCGCAGATGATTCAAAGGCATACCACATCGAGAACATGCCGTTCTCACCGGGGATGACACAACCCCTGGCCATAACCCAGGTCGGCAAGGTCCTGAATACGTGGACCGAGATCCTTGCCCAGATTCCTCCCGAACCGACGGAAGTCATGAACGGCCTCATCGGGCGCATTCAGACGCACATGGCCAGCGCTATGCAGCTTACGAACCCCATCTACGCCTCGGGGCAGCTTTTCCAAGCAGTTGCGCTCATGGAGGAACTAGCTGCAATGCTTGAATAAGGCTAATAAGGAAGATTTTTAGGAACACATATTCTTTTTTTCCTTATTTTCTCTTATTATTCTCTTTCATAGCTTAATTATATTGCAATTAATACGTATTATCAAGAGCGGCATCCTTATCTTACTTTTTCGATAGGTTTATATCTCTCATTTCTGATTGGTATGGTGGTGAAAATCCCATGAAAGAAGAGGAAATGCTTGCAGAGCTTAAACAGATAAGAACGCTTCTTACGCCCGCGCCTACCCCACCACCGGCTGCGCCTGTCGGGATGAAAGATGAGTTCATGGCTTTCGTAAAAAAGTATAAGCTTTTAGGCATGGCCGTTGCGTTCATCATAGCCATCTATCTTGGCGCGCTCGTCCAGGCGCTGGTAAACGATTTCATCATGCCACTTCTCGAGTATGTCGTACCTGATGCGGCTGCCTGGGAAACGATTACCCTCGGTCCGTTTCGTGTCGGCCACTTTTTCGGGGCGCTCCTCACGTTCCTCGTGATAATGCTTGTCATCTTCGGCATCATCAAGGCGGCAAAACGATTCAACGTAGAATAGCGCCATATGGGTCGTCGTATGCGCGTCTCCTGCGGCGGCCTTCTTCTCCTTTCCTAGTTAATCATTAAACAAAGCCCCTGCTCAAATGACAATGGGTCCTGGCAATATCCCGGTGTCTAGGCCGATATCAATTGATGTTCCCGCATGTTCCGTGCACGTATAAATACTATAGTTTTATTGTGAATAATCAAAGGTTATAGTAGTGTATTAAAGGAATATTATTTATAGATGTCCTGCATAGTATCACGTGGTATCTATGGCAGGAAAATTCGAGTATTACAAAGATGGTGCTGGCAAGTATCGATTCAGGCTGAAGGCTTCAAACGGCCAGATCATTGCGTCCGGCCAGGCCTATAACACCAAGGAATCATGTCTCAATGGCATAGAGAGCGTCAAGAACAACGCGCCAGGCGCCCCCATTGAAGAGGTAGAATCTTAACTGGTATCTCTCTTTTTTTCTTTTTCCATATTTTTCTTCTCGCCGAGAAGGATCAAGGAACATCTGGTGGTACTATTCCCCGGATTAACCTTTTATCTCTTGAAAGCGATAGGGTGACACATGCGTGAGGTACTCTTCATGATGGTGGCACATGCCGTAGGTAGAGGGGGAAGCGGCCGATGAACGCGCCCCCTGAAAAGCTAGGTTCCTTTTTCCTTGGGGCAGAATACGACCGTGGCACCGGCACGTTCACCGACCGCCCCCTTACCTACGATGCGAGGGACCTTACCACACATGCCGTCTGTGTCGGCATGACTGGCAGCGGGAAGACCGGCCTGTGCATCGGCCTGCTTGAGGAGGCGGCGCTTGACAAGGTTCCTGCGCTCATCATCGACCCCAAGGGGGACATCACCAATCTTCTCCTACAGTTCCCCGAACTACGGGCGCAGGACTTCCGTCCGTGGGTGAATCCTGATGATGCCCGCAGGAAGGGCATGTCCGAGGATGACTATGCCGGCAGCGTGGCCTCCACCTGGAAGAACGGGCTTATGGGGTGGGGCATCGGCTCGGCCCGACTTTCCGAGCTGCGAACGGCGGTGGACTACGCTATCTACACACCTGGTTCGGATGCGGGACTTCCCATAAGCATCGTGGGAAGCCTTTCGGCGCCGGGGGTCGACTTTGAGGAGAACGCAGAGTCAATCCGGGAGCAGATACGCGGCATCGTCGCCGCGCTCCTCGGGATGGCACGCGTTGCCGCCGACCCCGTCCGGGGAAGGGAGGGTATCCTTCTGGCCCATATCTTCGAGGATGCGTGGAAGCAGGGCAAGGACCTCGACCTCCCCTCGCTCATCCTTTCCATACAGAATCCGCCCATCAAGACGCTTGGCGTCTTTGACCTTGACACCGTGTATCCACCCCAGGACCGGTTCTCGCTTGCCATGGCTTTTAACAACCTCCTGGCGTCGCCCTCGTTCCAGGGGTGGCTCACGGGTGAACCGCTGGACGTCGCGCGCCTCCTCTACACGCAAGACGGCACGCCACGCCACAGCATCTTCTCCCTAGCCCACCTTTCCGAGCCAGAGCGCATGTTCTTCGTGACCCTCCTCCTTGAGTCGGTCCTTTCATGGGTGCGTAAGCAGAGCGGCACGACGAGCCTGCGGGCCATCCTGTACTTTGATGAGACGTTCGGATTCATGCCGCCTGTTGCCGAGCCACCGTCGAAGCGCCCGCTTCTCACCCTTTTGAAGCAGTCCCGGGCCATGGGCCTGGGCGTCGTGCTCGTGACACAGAATCCTGTTGACCTCGACTACAAGGGCCTTACGAACACCGGCACGTGGTTCATCGGCAAGCTGCAGGCGGAGCGTGACAAGGCGCGCGTCATCGAGGGCCTGCGGGGCCTCCTCTCTCAGGGTGGCGCTCCGGCACCTGATTTCGACGCCCTTATCACGGGCCTGAAAAGCAGGGTGTTTCTCATGCACAACGTGCACGAGGGTGCGCCCCGCGTCTTCCACACACGTTGGGCCATGAGCTATCTTCGGGGGCCGCTCACGAAGCCGCAGATTCGAACGCTCATGGAAGAACGACGGGTGTCGCCCTTTACACAGGTGCGCGCAGCCGGCCCCGTCATGCACACCGCTTCAGTAAAGGAATCGCTTTCTTCCCTGCCTCCCGCCACCGAGCCTTCCCTCCCCGTGGCCTTCGTTCCCGTCACGGTGGGTGAGCGCACCGCTGTTGAGAGAGCGCAGGCTTTCCTTGGTGCCCGGGTATCCGTAACGGGGACGCGGCTCGTTTATGAACCCCATATTCTCGGTGCAGCGACGGTACGCTATGCCGATGCGCGACGCGGCGTCTACGAGGCGGAGGAAGTGGCCGCCCTTCTCGTACCCCCCGAGGGCACCGGCGTTGCCGACTGGAACTCGGCACAGGTCGGCGGCATTGACGTGGACTCGCTCATGCACTCCTTTGAGGATCCCGGCGGCGAGGTGTCGTTTGCCCCCGTTCCTGAGCGGGCCAACAGCATCAAGGAGCTCAAGGTGTTTCAAAAGGGATTCGAGTCGTGGCTCTACCACACCAGGAGGCTGACACGCAAGGTACACCCTGCACTCGGGGTGTTCCAGGAAGCCGGCGAAGACGAGCGTTCCTTTGCGGCCAGGGTCAGCCAGGCGGCGCGTGAGCGCCGGGACAAGGACATCGCCGCCCTTGAGGCCAAGTACGCGAAAAAACTTGACACGCTCGAGGCGCGGCTTGAGCGGCTGCACCTCAAGCTCGACGCCGACAAGGCGGAGCACGAGGCGCGAAAGCGCGAAGAGATGGTGGGCGCCGGCGAGACGGTCCTTAGCTTTTTTATGGGGCGCCGGCGGACAACCGCAGCCACGACGATATCGCGGAAGCGCCGCCTGACCGAAAAGGCAAAGCATGAGATAACGGAGACGGCGGAGGAGATTGAGCGCACGAAGCGCCAGGCCGAGGAGCTTTCTGCGGCACTCAACAAGGAGTCCGAAGCCATAGCTGCCGCCTGGGGGCGAGCGACCGAAGAGTGTGGCGAAGTGGTCATCAAGCCAAAAAAGGCCGACATCACCGTCAGGCTCATGGTTCTCGCCTGGGCCCCCGTGTGGAGCGTGGCGTACGAGGGCTCCGGGCGTTCGGGTGCCCATGCCGTTCCTGCCTATGGCACGGGTGAAGCGACTACTTCATGAGACGTCGTATTCTTTCTCTTGCCATAACGGGGCATCGGGTGCCCTGCCACGCATATGCAACGTAGCTATCGCGGCGAGCGATGAAGAAGAAGGATTTGTTTTGCTGCACATATTTTAGGTAAATGGCGATACAATTTTATTCTTATAGCGTAAATATGTGACATGCGTAGTATTACTTCCCTTTGTATGGTCATACTGGTCCTCATATCGTTTTGTACTGCCTTTGGCAGCGTGGGTGCCATATCCTACGACACGGTCTCTGTCGATGATGACGGGCCGTCTGGCGGCAATCATTTCACGTCGCTTCCCACGGCATATTCTGCCGTGAGTCCCGGTGGCACCATCCATGTCGCCGCCGGCACCTACGTGCTCACCTCCCTGCTCCATATAAGCAAGGACGTGGCCATCATCGGCGCGGGGGCGGACCGTGTCTTCATCGAGGGGCCTGTCGATACCATTGCGCTCCAGGTCTTTAACGCTTCACTGTACCTGTACGGGTGCACCATCCGCTACGCGGGAACGGGCGTCGAAGTCCATTGTACTGACTCTGGCGATCATGGGTCATACCTGCACAAGAACGCCATTTACGGCACCACAGGGGGAGACACCGGCATCAGCTTTTTCGTATCCAATGATACGTCCCTGGAGCTGGTCATCACCGATAACGACATCTATGACAACATCGGCTACGGCATTGCGGGCGTGATAGGACCCGGTGCCGCGGCAGACGTCACCATCGAAGACAACAGGATATACGACAATGGTGGGAGCGGCATACAGGTGAAAGGCAGTAAATGCACCTATACCCTTGATTTTGTGGGAAACGAGATATGGGGTAACGGGGAAGGCCAGTTAAACACGGGCATTGACCTCGAGATTGAGGAGCCAGATTACAGGTTTGACTCGTTTGTTACCATAGCTGA
>JAHKLV010000051.1 GCA_020854925.1 Candidatus Methanofastidiosia archaeon
GAGACATCCTCCGGCGTGATGTTTGCCCCAAGGATGTTGTTGGCAAGGATCACCACCTTGGCACAGGCGTCCCATCCATCCACGTCGGCGGAAGGATTGGATTCGGCATAGCCCAGTGATTGTGCCATGGCGAGCGCTTCGTCAAAGCCCATGCCGTCAAGCTCCATGCGCTCGAGCATGAAGTTGGTGGTGCCGTTGAGCACGCCCCTGACCGAGGCGAAGGATGTCGCGGGCAGGCCGTCGATGGCAAGGCTGATGGCGGGCGTTCCCGAAAGCACCGTGCCCTCGTAGCCGTAGTAGACGTGGTTCTTGTCTGCAAGGCCTTTGAGCTCTTTGTAGGCGATGGCGGGAGGGGCCTTGTTCGTGGAGATGAAGTGCTTGCCCTTTCCCAATGCCAGGCGCGCGTGCTCAAGTCCCACGCCCCCCGTCTTGAGGTTCGTGGGCGTAGCCTCGACGACAACGTCCACCTCGGGTTTCGCGATGATGTCAAAGGATGACAGCCCCCGCTCGCCGGCGAGGCGCGGGGATTCGGGGGATTCGGCAAGGACGATGGATATGTCAATGCCGCCGGGGTTGTATATCGAGCCCCGGACCTTGTCGCATACGGCGACGACGTCCGCCGACAGGCCGTACCGTTCCTTGAGTATCTCACCCTTCTCAGCGAGGAGCTTCAAAAAGCCCGTGCCGACGACACCGAGGCCGATGATGGCTATCTTGTAGTGACGCATGGATACGGCCCCGTTACAGATACTCGAGCTCCTTGAGGAGCTCGGCGTTGAGGATGGACGCGCCGACGGCACCGCGGATGGTATTGTGTCCCATGGTGACATACTTGAACGTCCGTGGAGCGACCTTCACGATGCGCCCGGCGGTGACGGACATGCCGTTGCCGAGGTCGCGGTGCATGCGTGGCTGGGGGATGTCCCGCAGCTCTATGGGCCGCTTCGGGGCGGAGGGCAGGTTGCGGTCCTGGGGGATGCCCCTGAAGGAACGCAGCGCCTCGGTGAACTCTTCCTCCGTGGCGTCGCGCTCAAGCTCGATGAACACCGACTCCGTGTGTCCGTCGATGACGGGGACGCGCGTGCACAGCGCCGTCATGCCGAAGGTGGCAAAGGATACCGCGTCGTTGGAAAAAGAACCGAGCAGCTTCTTCGGCTCGCGCTCCATCTTTTGCTCCTCCTTGCCGATGTAGGGGATGACGTTGTCGAGAATGGCCATGGAGGACACCCCGGTAAAGCCTGCACCGGAGACCGCCTGCATGGTGGCGACCTTGACGTCCTTGATGCCAAAGGCGTCCATGAGCGGCTTGAGCGTCATGACGAGCATGATGGTGGAGCAGTTGGGATTCGTGACAAGGCACCCGTTCCATCCCTTCTTCCGCTGCAGGTCGATAAGACCGAGGTGCTCGGGGTTCACCTCGGGGATGAGGAGCGGCACGTCGGCGTCCATGCGGTGGGCCGCCGAGTTGGTGGAAACGGCTATCTTTTCGGCAAGTTCCGCCTCCACCTGTCCGGCAACGTCTGCCGGAAGCGCGGAGAAGGCGATGTCGATGTCGTACTCCTTCAGGATGTTCTTGGACGTCTCTGCGATGGTCATGTCAAGGATATCGTCAGGGTATTCGAATCCAAGGTCGTTGTCTCCGTAACGCGTTCCAGCAGTTCTCTTCGAGGCGGCAATACATTCGATATCGAACCAGTCGTTCTCGCTCAGCATTTTCACGAAACGCTGTCCAACCATGCCGGTAGCACCCAGCACTGCTGCTTTCATTTTCATGGTTACTCACCTAGTATTCGCTGTAGGGTATTCATGTCTCCATCCACAGGGTCCATGATCTTGATTGATTCGGTCACGGCGTTGGGGTCCTTGAGGCCGTGCCCGGTGGTGATAAGGACGGTGGTCTCGTCGCGCTCTATGGCGCCGCATGCCAGAAGCTTCTGCATGCCGGCAACGGACGAGGCCGACGCGGGCTCCACGAAGATGCCCTCCGTCGAGGCGAGGAGGCGCTGCGCGGCGAGGATCTCCTCGTCGGTCACCGCTTCCATGAGGCCGCCCGATTCCTTGACGGCGTTAAAGGCCTTGAGCCAGCTCACCGGATTGCCGATGCGTATCGCCGTGGCGATGGTCTCGGGGTGCTTTTCGGGGATGAGCGTGTCAAGCCCCTCCTTGTACATGCGCACCATGGGCTGCGATCCGGCTGCCTGGATGCCCGTCATCACGGGGAGCGAGTCGGTGATGCCCGCTGCCTTGAGCTCCTTGAAGCCCTTCCAGATGGCCGAGATGTTGCCGGCGTTGCCCACGGGCAGAATGATGCGGTCAGGCACCTCGCCCAGCTGGTCGTAGATCTCAAACGCGATGGTCTTTTGCCCTTCGAGCCGGTAGGGATTGATGGAGTTGAGGAGGTAGATGCCAAAGGCCTTTGAAGCGGTCATGACGGCGTCAAGCGCCTGGTCGAAGTTCCCGTTGATGGGGATGACCTTCGCGCCGTAGATAATGGCCTGGGCAAGCTTGCCGAGTGCAATCTTTCCCGAGGGTATCATGACGTAGCAGTCAAGGGCCGCGTGTGCCGAGTATGCCGCAAGCGACGCCGACGTGTTGCCGGTGGAGGCGCAGGCGACCTTGGTCATGCCGAGCTCGAGCGCCTTGCTCACCCCGACGGTCATGCCCCGGTCCTTGAAGGAGCACGTGGGATTCTCCCCTTCGTTCTTGATGTAGAGGCGACGGTATCCGAAGTCCCCCTTGAGGTTCTGCGACTCGTAGAGGGGTGTTCCTCCCTCGTGGAGCGACGCGCGCCGGGTCACCGGCAAAAACGACTGGTACTTCCACACCGAGGGGTTGTTGCCGTCAAAGACATCCTGTGTCTCGTTGAGGTCGATGACGGCTTCGAGTATGGAGCCGCACGTGCAGTTGTACACGATGTCTGTGGGCTCATACCGTTTTCCACATGTTATGCAACGAAGGTAGTGCATGCTTTCTCACCTTATTCGAGGGCAAGGACCTCTGCGCCCCTGCCGATTTTCGTACAATAAGCGGTACTGCCGATGCCATGGCCCGCAAAGGCGCCGGAGATGGCGTCTGCCACCGCGGGGCCGTTGTCCTCGACGATGGCAAAGACGGTGGGTCCCGACCCGCCGAGGGAGAAGGCGAGCGCCCCGGCATCGAGGGCGGCCGCCCTGGCGTCGTCGTACCCGGTGACGAGCGCCTTGCGATAGGGTATGGAGAGGCGGTCCTCAAGCGCCGTCCCGAGCTCCCGGTATGCACCGGTCATGAGGGCGTGTATGACAAAGGAAGCGTTGGCGACATTGGCCACGGCGTCGGCCATGGGCACGGTTGCCGGAAGGATGGCCCGGGCTTCCTTGGTGCTCACCCTGATGTCGGGAAGCACGGCAACAACGCGAAGGTCCTCGGGCATGATGTGAAGCGCCGCGTACGGTTCAAGCGAGCGAACGGCCACAAAGCCGCCGTGGTAACTTGGCGCGACGTTGTCGGGATGGGGATTGCCGGTGGCAAGGCCCTCGCCTTGCGCGGCCGCCCAGACGATGTCGGCATCAGAGGTGATGCCGGCAAGGGCCGCCGCCGCCAGCGCGCCGCCCACGCACGAGGCGCCGGAGCTCCCCATGCCGCTTGCCGGGCGCACGCCCTTGGTAACGGTCATCTTGAATGAGAGGTCGCCCCGCCCTGCACGGCCCAAAAGCGCCAGTGCCGCATACGACGCCACGTTTTTGGTGACGGACGTGGGAAGGGGATAGGGTACGGAATCCACGGTCGACGGACCGTCGGTGAGTTCCATCTCGACGATGTCGTAGGGCTCTTCCAAAGCGATGCCGAACACGTCGAAACCGGGGCCGAAGTTGGCGATGGTCGCCGGGGCCCTGACTTTGGCATACGTGTTCATTGGCATGCCTTCACCGAGAGGAATTCGTCGTGAATGGCCTGTACGGCCACCTTCATGTCCGCCTCGCGAATGGCGACATTGATGGAGACTTCCGAGGAACCCTGTGAGATCATGTCGTTGTTGATGTGTTTGTCGGCGATGGCGTTGAAGAATCGTGCCGCCATGCCAGCCTTGCGGCTCATGCCCTCTCCCACGATGCTGACCACGGCGATGTTGTCGATGATGTTGAATCGCTCGTAGTACTCACGCAGGAGGATCCGCTTGACGTTCTTCACGTCGTCGGTGGGCACGACAAAGGAGACGTTGGCCTGGGACGAGCCCTGGGTGACCATCATGACGTTTATCTGGCCCTCCTCCATGTTTTGGAAGATCTCCTTGAGGACCCGTGCGGACATGCCGATGCCGTAGCCGCGGATCTCCACGATGGAGGCGTCCTTGAGGATAGAGATGGACTTGACGCAGAACTCGTCCTCCTCGCGCTTGAGGGTGACCCTCGTGCCTGCCGAGGTGGAGAACGTGTTCTTGATAAGGATGGGGATGTTCTTTCGCATCGCCGCCTCGATGGTCTTGGGATGGATGACCTTGGCGCCGAAGTAGGCGAGCTCCATGGCCTCCATGTACGTAAGCTCGGGGATGAGGTACGCCTCGGGAACGATGTTGGGGTCTACTGACATGACCCCGTCGACATCGGTCATGATCCAGACCTCGTTGGCGTCGAGCACGTCGCCGAAGATGGCGGCGGAATAGTCGGACCCGCCGCGGCCCAGCGTCGTGCGCTGGCCGTTCTTGCTCGCGCCGATGAATCCGGTGATGATGGGGATGACGCCCTGGCCGAGGAGCGGCACAATCTTTTCCTCGGCGCGCTTTTCCGTCGCCTCGAAGTCAACGGTGGCGTTCATGAAGTGGCTGTCGGTAACGACGATCTCCGCGGCGTCTATCTGCTCTGCCTTGTAGCCGCGGGCCTTGAGGGCGCGGGTCACGATGAGCGTCGAAAGGCGCTCGCCGAAGGAGACGATGTAGTCGAGGGACCGTGGCGTCACCTCGCCCACGTAGAACACGCCGGTGAGAATCTTTTCAAGCTCGGCAAGACGCTCGTCGATCTCGATGATGGTCTGCATCTTGAGCTTCGTGTCGGGGATGATGTCGCACGCCTCGTAGTGCTTTTCCTTAATCTGGAGTAGCGTGTCCTTCGGGCGCTTGTACAGGGCGCTTCGTCCGGCGTAGAGCAAGAGATTCGTCACTCCGGAGATGGCGGAGAGCACGACTGCAACTTCGTCATAGTGTTCCCTTGCCTTGAGGACCTTGTCGATGGCCTTGCCCATGTTTTCCGAGCTGCCAACCGACGTCCCGCCAAACTTCAGCACTACCCTGTTTTCATGCACGAGGATCGCCTCTTTCGTATATACTACGTATGGTGCGCGTATGTCGTTAGGAACGACAATCCGTATTTAAAGATTTTCCTTGCCTATGCGTCATTGTGATGATAACGCATGGGAATTGTGTGTGATTCCACACCTGCATGTATATAATCGGAAGATTATACCATGGTGATGTCAGACCGCCCATCTCTCATCATGTATCAGACGCTGTCGATATCATCATCCATCGTATTGAGACCTTGGGGAGGCTTTATAAATATTTGGAATCTCTGCGCCGTACGGGGAGGTATCTTTATAAGGAAATCGGGAGAAGGGGGTGCATGCGTCATCTCTGGATGCGGTGTACGTTCGGATTGCTCCTTTCCATACTGCTCGTGGCGCCTCTCGTGGGCGCCGATGCGCCCCTGATAATAGAGTCGGGCGACGGGACCCCCGAGCGCTTCTTCTTTTATGACGATTCAGTGGGCGATAGCGGCGCCTGTGCCCAGTACTTCCATGTGGCTGCCCCTTTTACCGTGCTTTCCGTGAGGGTTGGTGTTTCAAGCACGGGTGACCTTGGACCACGCACATACGCGCTGCAGTTCTACACCGCCGAACCCGCCTGCCCTGGGGCATTTGTTCCCGGCGAGCCCCTTGGGCCACTCGTTCCGTTCGTGGTGGACAACGTCCCCTCGTCCCCTGGGTGGGCGTGGGTGTCTGTACCGCTTTCCGCTACACGGATACTCGTCTCCGATTTCTTCGTCGTCCTCTCAAACGACGCCATCGGGGATGAGGAGTACGGCCTGCTTTTCGACGAGGGCGGATGCGACGACCCCTCGCACCTTCTTGTCCGCACGTCGCTTCTCCCCGCCTGGACGCCACTGGCATCCGTGCTTTCCGGAGACATAGGACCCCTCTACCTCCGTATCGAGCTCACGTCGCTTCCCAGCGTTGCTGCATCGCTCAAGCCGCTCGTCTCCACAGCCCTTCTGGATGCAACTTCGTACTGGGGATGCCTTTCAGGACATCTGCAGGACAGGGAGGTGGATGGCACTGCGGCACAGCTGCTTGCACGCATCGATGCCTGCATGCAGAACGCTTCGACACTTTCAAACCCCGTCTTTGCCAACGGCGAGCTTACCAAGGCCGTAGGATACATGGCGGAGCTTGACCGCCTGCTCCGGCTCAACTGCCGCGTCCTTTCCTGTGACGCTCGATGCGATGGGTCGGTGATGCTTCTTTCCGTCAACGACACCCTTTATCTGTGTCTTCCCGAAAATCCGACCACCGGCTACCAGTGGCAGCTGTCCGCAGACGACGGGTTGCTGGTCTTGGCAGATACCTACGTGCCGGCAGATGCCGACGGCATGCTCGTGGGCGGCGGTGGCACGAGGTGCTGGGAGATTAAAGCAAAGTCCCATGGCATTTTTTCCCTACACGCAGCGTATGTGCGCCCTTGGGACCCCCTTACACCGGAGGGGGCCTTCGAGATGACCATCAAGGTGGACTAGCTTTTTTAGGGCGTTGCACCTAGGCGGTGCATGACATCACCTTCACGCCCGCAGGTGGTGGTGTGCAACGCCATGAGCATCGACGGTGCCTCCACCGGATTCCCCCTTGACATCGGGGCCTACTACCATATCGTTGGCACCCTTAGTGCGGACGGATTCCTGGCAGGCTCGAAGACGCTTCGAACCGGTATCGAGCAGTTCCTCTCCTCCGTTCCACAGGAAACGGAACTGGATCTGCATACCCCTGTAGGGCGGGAATCGCTCCCGCTTCTCATCGTACCCGATTCATCCGGCCGCCTCATGGGCCTGCTCCACGTGATCCGCCAGGAGCCCTACTACCGGGACGTCGTCGTCTTTTGCTCGGAAAGAACGCCGCAGGCATACCGTACCTACCTTTCCGAGCGGGCATACCGGTACTATGTGGTGGGGGAGACGCGCGTTGACCTTGTACGCATGCTTGGCATCTGTGCACAAGAACTCGGGATACGCATCCTTGCCACAGATAGCGGCGGCGAGCTTGTAGGCGCGCTCATGTCCTCGGGGCTTGCAGATGAGTTGGGCATACTCGTTGTTCCTCATCTTGCGGGACCGGGGGGCATGCCCCTCTTTCGGGCGCTTCGGGCGGGAAGCTCATGGACGCTTCGTTCCGCCGAGAAGCAGGAAGACGGCACGGTTTGGCTCCGTTACCAGAAGGTGCCGTAGCATGCCTCCTGAGTAGCAGTGTTTGTAATGTTATGCTATTCGATGGCAAGTTGCAATGCCGGCAATCGAAGAAAGTACATACGTTTATAAATAAATATTTCAATTAATAGTATCGCGTCTTAACGATAGCCCTTCGTTGCCGGTGATTCCACGTGAAAAACAGATATCTCCTGTCATGTGCGCTTGCCACACTCCTTGTAGCGGCGCTCTGTTCTGCAATGCCGCTTGCGGCCATGCCTGCCATAACGCTGCATCCCAGCGGCGGTCCTGACGATACAGCAGCCGTGCACGCTGCCATCGCCGCCATCGATGACGGTGGCGTCATCTACTTTTCACCCGGCACCTATTATGTAAACATTAATATTAACAGCCCTGCGAAGTCGTTCTCTCTCGTTGGCATCGGCGGGCCAGACCATACTATCTTGAATGGGGATACTACTGGTGACGAGACGGGGGATGGAAGCGTTGTCACCATCCGGGATACCCATTCCCTTGCGGCGCCCATAACACTCGAAGGATTCACCCTTACAAACGGTGCTCATACGTTTGGGGGAGGACTCAATAATGATCGGGCATCCACCATCGTAACGAACTGCGTGTTTAGGGATAATACAGCTTCTTCGGGCGGCGCGGGTATGGCAAACTATCAATCTGCCCCTGTCGTAACGAGTTGCACCTTTGTCGACAATAGTGCATCGTCGCCCGGCAGCGATGGGGGAGGCATGTACAATGCACAATCTCAACCTCGTATCTCATCGTGCATATTTGAAGGTAATGTGGCGCAGGATGAAGGGGGCGCCATCGTTAACGCTTCTGGTTCTTCCCTTTTCGTGGTGAATACGAGCTTTGTCGGCAATAGCGCGTATAATGGGGGCGCTATCCACTTCTTCAATTCTGTAACAGTCACGATTGAGTATTGCACGATATCGGGCAACCGTGCTGAAAACGATGGTGGCGGCATCAATGCC
>JAHKLV010000202.1 GCA_020854925.1 Candidatus Methanofastidiosia archaeon
AGAAGACGCTGTTATCCACCTATCTTTCCAAGACGTCGGCGGCGCTGGAGGAAGAGCCGGGAAACGACACCCTGGCGCAACTCAAGGCGAAGTATGCCGCAGACCTCGAACGTACGGAATCCGAGCTCGAGTCGCTCCATGCCAAGGCAGAGACGCTCAAGGACAAGACCGTTGCCGAGCTTGCCACCCTGGAAACGGAGAAGAAAATCCAGGATGAGACCCTCCGCGAGGTTGAGGTCATGAACAGCAAGGGCCTGCTGCGCGAAGAGGACTACATGGCGCAGAAGAAAAAGGTCTCAGGCGCGGTCGCCCAGTATGAGAAAAAGATAGAGAAGGCACACAAGGTTCTTGCGTACCTGGCAGAAATCAATCACTAGGTGCGTTTTAGGGCATCGTCGTTTTTTCTCGGTGGCCGAATCCCTGGCTGTTGTCGAGGAAGTAGGCCACGCTTGGTTCAACCTTTAAGAGGCGCATGTTGATGGATGGCGGCATGTGCGCTATCTGGGGGAACTTGCACGTGAGGAGCTTGAGCGCATAGGCTTTTTCCTCGTCCTTTTCCAGTATCTTTGCAACGCCCTCGAGCTGTACGCCCTGTATCGTTGCCCAGTCGTCATAGTCCTCGTCCACCGCCAGCGCCACGTGGGGGTTTTCAAGGATGTTCTTGAACTTGGCCGTAGTGACGCCGGTGGAGAAGTAGATGTCCGTCCCCTCTGATGCGTACGAGACCGTGGCAGCCTTGGGCGTACCGTCGACCGATGCCGTGGCAAGGGTGAGGTAGCGGTGCTGCTCCAAATAGGTGGCAATCTTTTCCTTGGTATCCATGTTCCCAACCTCCCGTTGGTAAAGATACTATGGATGGCGATATATAAAAACTAGAGGGGCAGCGCCCCCCTTAGAATCGTTCCGCAATGGGGACGTACTGCTTGAACTCGGCGACGTTCTTGTATGCCGGCCTGATGATCTTCTTGCCGTTTCGTATCTCCTCGATGCGGTGCGCGCACCAGCCGACGATACGTGACACGGCAAAGAGCGGCGTGTAGACGTCCCGGGGAATGTCGAGGCAGTCGTAGACAAAGCCCGAGTAGAAGTCGACGTTGGGTGAGATGTGCATCCGCTTTCCCTTGACATCCTCGAAGACGTCCGGCATGAGGCGCTCGATGTTGTCGTAGAGCTTGAACTCCTCGTAGCGCCCTTTGTCCTTTGCCAGCTCCTCTGCCTTTTCCTTGAGGATGACCGCCCGGGGGTCCGATTTCGTGTAGACCGCATGGCCGAGTCCGTATATTTTCCCGCTCTTGTCAAAGGCCTGCCTGGTAAGGAGCTTTTTCATGTAGTCAAACACCTCACCCTCGTCGTCCCAGTGCTCCACGTTGTGCTTGAAGTTGTCCATCATGTCGGTGACCGACCTGTTGGCCCCTCCGTGCAGCGGCCCCTTGAGCGACCCCAGGGCGGCGGCGATGGTGGAGTACGTGTCGGTGCCGCTCGAGCTCACCACATGGGTGGTAAAGGTCGAGTTGTTTCCTCCCCCGTGGTCGATATGGAGCGTGAGGGCAAGGTCGAGGGTCTCAGCCTCCAGCTTGGTGAAGTCCCCCGACTTTCGGAGCATGTAGAGGAAGTTCTCCACCGTGGTAAGGTCCTCGCGCGGCGGGTGCACCACGAGGCTGTCGTTGTGGAACTTGTACCGGAGCGCATGGTAAGAGTATGCCACGATGGTGGGGAACTTGGCTATGAGGTTGATGGACTGGTCCATGAGATTGGGGAGGCTCGTGTCATCAGGATTGTGGTCAAAGGAGTACAGCGCAAGCACGCTACGCCCGAGAATGTTCATGATGTTCTCGCAGTTGTACTTGAGGATGATGTTTTCGTTGAATCCCGGATGGAGCGCCCGGTGCTCCGTGAGCGTATCACGGTAGAGGTCGAGCTCGTCCTTGGTGGGAAGCTTCCCGAAGAGCACGAGAAAGGCCGCCTCGTCAAATCCCATCCTCCCGTCGGCCTGGAATCCCTTCACGATGTCCTTGATGGATATGCCACGGTAGTAGAGCTCGCCTTCTATGGGGACGGTGTCCTCATCTATCTTGTGGAATCCGAAGACGGCGGATATGTTGGTAAGCCCGACAAGGACGCCGCTTCCGTCGGCGTTTCGCAACCCCCGCTTCACGTTGTAACGGGGATAGTAGTCCTCCTTGATGTTGTCGTTTTCCTCAACGAGGCTGTACAGATCACGTATGTTCATCTCTCTCACTCCATTCTGTTGATGATGGCCTGTGCCATCTCCTTCGTCCCGGCGGCGGTGGGGTCGTTCCTGTCCTGCTTGAGGTCGAAGGTGACGTCCTTCCCTTCGCGTATGACGGACGCCACCGCCTGCTCCAGGCGGTCCGCCGCCGCGGCCTCGCCGAGGTGGCGCAGCATCATGACGCCGCTTAAGATGAGCGCCGTCGGATTGGCCTTGTTCTGTCCGGCGTACTTGGGTGCCGATCCGTGTGTTGCTTCAAAGACTGCCATACCAGACCCGATGTTGCCACCAGGCGCGACACCGAGGCCGCCCACAAGCCCCGCGCACAGGTCGGACACGATGTCGCCGTACAGATTTGGCAGCACCATGACGTCGTAGAGTTCTGGTTTTTGCACGAGCTGCATGCACATGTTGTCCACGATGCGGTCCTCGAAGGCTATCTCGGGGTAGTCCTCGGCAACCCGCCGCGCCACGGAAAGAAAGAGGCCGTCCGTATGCTTCATGATGTTTGCCTTGTGCACCGCCGTCACCTTTTCTCGCCCGGTTTGTGTGGCGTAGTCAAAGGCGAAGCGCACGATGCGCTCGGAGCGCCTCACGGAGATAGGTTTTATCGAGATGCCCGAGTCTGCGGGTATCTCCTTTCCCGAGAGCCTGTTAAGATAGGGGATAAGCTCTGCCGCGCCGGGGGAGCCCATCTCGAACTCGATGCCCGCGTAGAGGTCTTCCGTGTTTTCCCTGACGATGACGACGTCGATGTCATCATAGCGGGAGTTGACACCCGCGTAGCTCTTGCAGGGGCGCAGGCAGGCGTAAAGGTCAAGCTCTTTGCGGAGTCGCACATTTACGCTTCGAAAGCCCGTCCCAACGGGCGTGGTGATAGGCGCCTTGATGGCGACCTTCGTCTTGCGGATGGAATCAACGACGTGGGGCGGGAGGGGGTCCCCCTCACGCTCGTACACGTCGATGCCCGCCTCCTTCACGTGCCACCGTATGGGCACGCCGGTGGCGTCGATGCAGTCGCGCGTGGCCTGGGCTATCTCCGGCCCAATGCCGTCGCCGTCAAGAAACGTTACCTCATATGTCATTTATACACCTCCAATGGCGTGGAGCTTTCCGCCCGCACGCAGGTATCGTTGTTCCCGGACGCTGAAGCGTCCTGTGAGCGGTATGACGGTTCCCGTGGTCCTGTTCTTCAGGATGAAGGAACCCGTGCCGAGGCCGTCAAGGGTGGAGGAGAGCAGGAGCCCGTCGCCCTGGGTCACGGCGTCGTAATCCTCCTCCCGCTCAAAGGTGAGCGGCAGGATGCCGAAGTTGATGAGATTGGCCCGGTGGATACGCTCAAACGACTTTGCCACGACACAGCGCACGCCCAGCCACGCCGGGCAGATGGCAGCGTGCTCTCGGGACGACCCCTGGCCGTAGGAATGGCCGGCGATGACAAAAGCCGCCGCTGCCTCCTCCTTGAGTGTCCGTGCCCTCTCGGGGAACGTGCTGTCAACGGTCTCGAAGACAAACGTTGCATATTTCGCGATGTTTGAGCGGTACTTGAGCCGCGAACCGGCGGGCATGATGTGGTCGGTTGTTATCTTGTCTCCCAC
>JAHKLV010000220.1 GCA_020854925.1 Candidatus Methanofastidiosia archaeon
GGCGCGGGGCGCAGCGTCTACCTTGCCGAGGTGCCCCAGCGCATCGTCTCCCTGGCGAGCTCAGCCACCGAGGTGCTCTTTGCCATCGGTGCGGACGATGCGGTCGTCGGTGTTGACAAGTTCAGCACGTATCCCGCTGAGGCGACAACCCTCCCGAATCTGGGGAGCGGGTCAGCGCTGGCCATGGAAGAGCTCCTTGCCCTGGAACCAGACCTTGTCGTAATCTGGTACTTCTACGGCGATGCCATCCAGAGCCTTGAGGGTCACGGCCTTCCCGTCATGGCCATCAATCCCGCATCCATCGACGACATCTTCGACCTCATGGCCCTTCTGGGCTCCATCACCGGTACCGGGGAGGAGGCGCAGTCCGTCATCGACACCATGGCTGAGACCATCGATGCTATCGAGGAGTACGTTGCCACCATCGTCACGGACGAACGTCCAAAGGTGTATTATGAGACGTCACAACCCTTCAAGACCCTGAACAATCAGACGTTCACCGGCGAGATCATCTCCCGTGCAGGGGGCATCAACATCGCCGGCGAGCTCGAGACCAAGTACCCGGTCCTTGCGAGCGAATGGATCATCCAGCAGGACCCCGATGTCATCGTCGTCCTCTCCTACGGCGCCTCCATAGAGGAGATTAAGGCCCGTGACGGGTGGTCGCAGATGGCCGCCGTCAGGAATGACCGGGTCTATGCTATCGAGAGCAACTGGATGACGTCGAATCCGCGCCTTGTCCTTGGATTCGAGCAGCTGGCGAAATGGTTATATCCGGAACAGTTCCAGTGAATGCGATGGATGCCATATCGTCCTACTACCATTCGAAGCGCCTGCGCAGGGTTGCCGTACTTGGCGGCCTCTCTGCGCTTCTTTTTTTCACGGTCATCCTTGGCATCATGATAGGGCCGGTGCAGGTAGGGCCGGGCCTCATCATGAAGATAATCTATTCCCGCCTTCCGTTCTTGGGCAATGACGTCGTCCAGACGTGGCCGCAGTACTACACGTCCATCGTCATCGACGTGCGCCTGCCGAGGGTCGTCCTCGCCATGCTCGTGGGCATGGGTCTTGCGGTCTCCGGTTGCGCCATGCAGGGCCTGTTTCGCAATCCCATGGCGTCACCGTATGTCTGCGGCATCTCGTCGGGTGGCGCCTTTGGCGCGGCGCTCGCCGTCAACATCGGCCTGTCCTATTACTTCGTGCCGTTCGGTGCCTTCTTCTTTGCCGCCCTCACCGTCTTTGTCGTCTACATGATTGCCCGGGTGAACGGGAAGGTGCCCATCACGACGCTCCTCCTGTCTGGCATCGCCATCTCCTCCTTCTTTTCGGCACTCGTCTCGCTCATGCTCTACGTGTCAAATGAGCGGCTTGAGCGCATCGTCTTCTGGATGATGGGGGGTCTGTGGTCCGCCGGTTGGGACAAGGTGGCAATCACCCTTCCCTTCATCGTCATCAGCGTTCCCGTTTTCACCTATCTTGCCCGCGACCTCAACGCGCTCCTTATGGGTGAGGAGAGCGCCGCCGACCTCGGCATCGAGGTCGAGGCCACCAAGCGGTTCATCCTCGCGCTCACGGCGCTCACGGTGGGGGCGTGCGTTGCCGTCTCGGGGGTAATTGGGTTTGTGGGTCTTATCATCCCCCATGTGACTCGGCTCTTCGTGGGGCCCGACCACAAGGTGCTCATTCCCGCATCGGCGCTCGTGGGCGGTATTTTCCTTATCGTCACCGACCTCTTTGCCCGCATGGTCATCCGTCCCTCCGAGCTGCCCGTGGGCATCATCACCTCGCTTTTCGGGGTCCCGTTCTTTCTATCGCTTCTCCGCCGGCGCCGGACGGAGATGGGGTGGTAGGCATGGAACTGCGCGTTTCCTCCCTCTCTTTTTCGTATCCGTCAAAGGAGGTCCTCAACGACATATCTTTTTCCGCCGCCGGCGGGGAGGTGTTGGGCATCATCGGCCCTAACGGATCGGGCAAGACGACGCTCCTGCGCTGCCTGCGCATGGCGCTTGTGCCGCAGCGGGGCGACATCACGCTCAATGGCAAAAGCGTCACCGCGTGGAGCAGGGGAAAGATAGCGCGATTTTTTGGTGTTGTCCCTCAAAGCCCGTCCATTTCGTTTCCCTTTTCCGTTCTTGACGTCGTCATGATGGGGCGCACGCCGCATTTGCGCCGATTCCAGCAGGAGGGGCAGCGCGACTATGAGATCGCCCGCGAGGCCATGCGCCTCACCTCCGTCGAGGCACTCTACGGGCGGCCGGTGTCGGAGCTGTCGGGCGGCGAAGTGCAGCGTGTCGTCATCGCTAGGGCGCTTGCCCAACAACCTCATGTCCTGCTCCTTGACGAACCGACCTCGCAGCTTGACATCAACCACCAGATGGAGGTCATGCACCTAGTACGCTCATTGGCCAGGAAGAAGGGAATCATTGTCATCATCATCTCCCACGACCTCAATCTCTCCATGCGCTACTGCGACAAGCTGCTTCTCCTGAGCGAGGGGAGAGTCTACGAGCATGGGCCTCCCGAAGCCGTCGTTACCGAGGCGTCCTTAGAAAAAGTGTACGGCGTTGCGGCCACGGTGGCCTACAACGCCGCGATACGGTCGCACCAGGTAACGATACGCGACGTCATCAGTTCTTACTTGGAAGGAACGGAATAAGCCAGCTTGCAAACGCCGTGGGGTTTCGCGTCTGGATGTAGACCTTTCCCCTGCCCTTCAACTTGAGGACAAGGCCCTCCCCCGAAAGGAGCGTGGACTTCATGCCGCCCACGCGCTTGACCTCGTACTCGATGTCGCCTGAAAAGCCCACGAGGTGCCCCGTGTCGACGATTATCTCTCCGTCAAGGTCATAGTCGACAAGCGCGCCAAACGCCGATATGAAGACGTCGCCGGTCCCTTCCGCCTTGAGGAAGAAGAGGCCTTCACGCGAGACGAATCCCTTCAACCCCTGGAACTTCGTGTCTAGCGTCACGGAAGGGGAGGAGGCAAGGAATGCTCCGCTCTGCAAGTACCACGTGCGCCCCTGCAGGGGCAGGTGGCAGACGTCCCCCGGATAGCCGGGCGCAAGGGTTATCATACCGGGGCCGCCCTGTGCGGTGAACGTGTTTTGGAAAAACGACTCCCCTCCAAGCGCCTTTCGCTTGAAGGCGCCGAACATGCCTCCCTGCATCCCGGTCTGCACCTCGCAGTTCGGGCTCATGGAGACCATGGCGCCCGCCTCGGCCTTGATGCCCTGCTCCTGGCGGAGCTTGACGTTAAGCAGCGTGTAGGCCGGGCTTTTCACAACCTCAAATTCGTACTCATTACCCTGTTCCATGATATCACCATGTGTGGTATGTAACCATATCGGCACAACCTTATATAGATTCCCATTAGGGCGCCACAGGCACGTGCACAAACCTTTATGTAGCTTCCCGGCCCTATGGTCTGTGTGAGCCCCCCATGGATGTCCTGCTCGTCATTTCGGCCCTTCTCGTCGCTGTCGCCATCGGCGCAAACGATATCGCCAATGCCATAGGGACCGCCGTGGGGGCCAACGTGCTTTCCTACCGGCGCGCCTCCCTTCTCGCGGGACTTGCGGTGGCGGTGGGCGCCCTTTTCGCAGGGGGCAGGACCATTTCCACGGTGGGCACCGGCATCCTCGACACCACGGCGCTTGGCGCGGGCGTCCTTTCCCTCGCGCTTTTCTGCGCCGCAGCGACGGTGGCGATGGCCACCTACTGGCGGTACCCCGTTTCCACGACCCAGGCGGTCGTGGGGGCGCTTGCGGGTACCGGCCTTGCCGCAGGCCTTTCCGTGGACGCTACGATGCTGCGTTCCATCATCACGGTCTGGACCCTCCTGCCGGTGGTCTCGGCGTTCCTTTCGTTTCTCCTCTTTTTTGCCGTGAAGGCTGTCTTTCTTCGCTTGTTCCGTGACCGTATCTTTCTCTATGAGCGGGTGATGTCGGTCCTCGTGGTCGTCTCAGGCATCATCGTTGCCCTTTCCCTTGGTGCGAACAACATCGGCAATGTGGTAGGGGTCCTTGATGCGCGCTCGGCGCTTCCCCTTGCCCCCGCCGTTCTCCTTGGCGCCGGATGTATCGCCCTTGGCGCCGTCTTTCTCTCTAGTCGCGTCGTCCTTACCATCGGGAAGAGCATCACGACGCTTGACCCACTCCAGGCGTTTGTCGTGCAGGTCTCCGCTTCGCTGGCGCTCGCCCTGTGCACGATGCTGGGGATACCTGTCTCCCTGAGCCAGGCGACGGTGGGAAGCGTCATCGGCGTGGGCCTCACCCGCGGGAGGAAGGCTGTGAACAGCAGGTACGTCGGCTCCATCCTTGGCAGCTGGGTGGCGACCCCTGCCATTTCCTTTGCCGCAGCGTATGCCCTTTTTTTCATTTCATGATGATTCTCGTGCCCCCAACGCCTCCCCGAAGGGCCGCCTCAAGCGCGCCGTCACGGGAAAGCGAGAGTACCTGGACCTCGGTGACCACCCCTTCGAGTGCCGCAATCTCCGCCACCTTGCCCTTCATGCCGCCGGTAACGTCACCCGCCTCCCCCGCCTGCACCGTTCCCAGGTCTGCCAGCGCTATATCCCTGATGAGGGTGGCGCCTGGATCCCGCTTCGGGTCGGCGGTGTACAGGCCGTCGACGTCCGTTAGAAAGAGGGCCCTGTTGCCGGGAAACGCCTCGGCGAGCCGGCGCATGATCTGGTCGCCAGAGACGATGGCGTACCGGTAGGTGGCGTCGTAGACCACATCCCCGTAGACCACGGGTATGAATCCGGTGGAAAGCACGTGGTGCACGATGGCGGTGTTAAAGACGTCGATGCGGCCACGGTCTGCGGTGAGGATGGCGCTTGTCTGAAGGGCGAAGGGGGTGCACCCCCCCTCGATGAGTGCCTCGCACACGATGTTTGAAAGGTTGCGCATGGCGATGTTAGTGTGTGACACGCCGCGCAGCTGCTCGGGAGTTGTAATCTCGCCCGAGAGGTCGTAGCGCCGGGCGAGGGGATGACCGAAGGAACCACCGCCGTGACAGAGCACCACCGGCTCCGTGGCGGTGGCAAGCGCTCTGCCCAGCCGTTCGAGATTGTGCGCCTTGATGGAAAAGTCCATGGACTTGTCGGTGATGGCCGACCCGCCCGCCTTCATGAGTATCATGGGTACCACCTAGAACTTGAGAAAGGAGATTGCCTTCGGTATGTCGTTCTCGTTGATGATGAAGATGGTGTTGGTCCAGCAGCTCATGGTCTCGCTGATGTTGATGCCGTGCTCGCCGAAGAGCGAGTACAAGTAGGCGATGACACCCGGCGTCGTCTCAAGCTCCTGGGGGCTCTTTATCGTTATCATGGCAAGGTCTGTGGACATCTTCATGACATCCTCGCCAAGGAGGCGCCTGATGGTGTCCTTGTGCTTGAGTGTCGTGATAAGGGTCACGGCGGTCGACCCCTCGATGCTGTAAAAGATGTCCTGTTCGCGTTTAATCGCCTCTTCGAGGGTAAGAAAGACCTTCGAAGGCACGGTCTTACGTACGATGGCGACGACGATCTTGTTCTTTATTTCGAGCTCGCTGTTTTTGAGGATGCCCATTATCTGGTCCTCGTGTATCTTTTCCGGTTTGAGCTGTTCGTAGTACCGCCTGCTCGCGACGATGATGGCGTCCTTGCTCGTCTTTTTCTCGATATGCATCTCCTGGGCGATCTTTTCCGCCAGCTTCGAGTAGTTGACCAGATTGTTGCGAATGCAGTCCTTGATGGAGGGGTGGGTGTCAATGTACTCCTTCGTAATCTCCGCCGTTGTCTTCATGGTTGAGGGGTATGACCCTGTTTGTATAAAAATGTTCTTTTCAGGAGACAAACGTTTGATATCAAAGTGTCAAAAAATATCCTTTCCTGACACCCGGGCGTTTGATTCCGGGCGATACTTTTAAGTTATGGTGCTCCATCGTGCACTCACGTGATATGTATGGACGCATCTACGGTCATCCTGGCTTACAGCGGGGGGCTCGACACCTCCGTCATCCTACGCTGGCTCATCGACAAGGGTCACGACGTGGTGGCATACGTTGCCGACGTCGGCCAAAACGACGACTTTGGCCTTATCAAGGAAAAGGCCCTCGCCTGCGGCGCAACGAAGGTCCATGTGGCGGACCTCAAGACGCCGTTTATCACCGAGTATGTCTTCCCCGCGCTTGCAGCCAACGCGAAGTACGAGGGGCAATATCTGCTTGGAACCGCTGTCGCCCGGCCCATCATCGCCAAGACCCATGTGGACATTGCCCTGGCAGAGGGTGCGACGCACCTGTGCCACGGCGCCACTGGCAAGGGAAACGACCAGGCACGCTTCGAGCTTGCCTACATGACGCTCATGCCCCAGGCTACCATCCTCAGCCCGTGGAAGGACCGTGAATGGCTTTCCCAGTTCAAGGGTCGCAAGGACATGATAGCCTATGCGAAGCAGTGCGATATCCCCATTCCCGTCTCCCTCGAAAAGCCGTTTTCCATGGATGAGAATCTGCTCCACACGAGCTATGAGGCAGGCGTGCTCGAGGATCCGTCACGCCCTTACGACCCTTCCATGCTCAAGAAGGGCTCTCACTTCCTTTCCGCTCCCGACGAGCCGGACTACGTGACCATCACCTTTTCCGGCGGCGTGCCCGTGCGTGTGGAGAACACGAAGACCGGCGAGGCGCACGAATCCCCGTACGAGCTGTTTTCCTACCTCAACACGCTTGGCGAAACCCACGGCATCGGCATCGTCGACATGGTGGAGAATCGCCTCATGGGCATGAAGTCCCGCGGCGTGTACGTCACCCCCGGCGGCACTATCCTCTACAACGCCCACCGTGACATCGAGTCCATCACCCTCGACAAGCAGGTGCAGTACTACAAGGAGTGGATGGCCATCGAGATAGGCCGCCTCATCTACAACGGCCTCTGGTTCTCCCCGGAATTTGATTTCCTCATGCAGTCGGTGCGCCACAGCCAGCAGTACGTGAACGGAACGGTCGACCTCCTCCTCTACAAGGGGAACGCCACGGTGCTCTCACGCGCCTCAGACGCGTCGCTCTACGACGCGGCCGTCGCCTCCATGGACGAGGACGGCGGATACGATCAGACGGACGCCAAGGGATTCATCCGCCTCTACGGCCTCCGCCTCAAGGCTGGGTACCGCCCATGAAGCTCTGGCACAAGGACATACCCCATGACGAGGAGGCGTCGTCGTTTGCCGCCGCTGGCGACCGCGAGGCCGACCGCCGGCTCCTCCCTTACGACTGTACCGGGTCCATGGCCCACGCCACGGGGCTGCACGCTATTGGCATCCTCACCGACGATGAGCTCGCCGCGCTCCTGGAAGCACTATCCGCCATCCGCGAGGCTGCGCTTCAGGGTGAGACGCTCATGGCGCCCGACGACGAGGACTGCCACTCCGCCATCGAGAGGATCCTCACCGAGCGCCTCGGTGACACGGGCCGCAAGATACACACGTGCCGGTCCCGCAACGACCAGGTCCTCTGTGCGCTTCGCCTGTGCTATCTCGACGCCGCAGAGGGCGTCGTCGACGGCGTGCTTGCCGCCATCACGGCGCTCATGGGCCTCGAGGAGCGCCATGGCAGCGTCGCCTTCGCCGGCCACACCCACACGCGTAAGGCCATGCCCACCACCGTGGGCGACTGGGCGCGAGGATACATCGCCGCCCTTCGCGACAGCGTCTCCCTGCTTGAGGCCGCCGCCTCGCCACTGCGCTCGAATCCCCTGGGCACGGGCGCCGGCTACGGCCTTCCCCTTCCCACCGACCGCGCCCTGGTCGCGCGGGAGCTGGGATTCTCCAAGGTCGACGAGAACGGCATCTATGCGCAGCTTTCCCGCACGAAGCATGAAAAGGTCCTCATCACGGCGCTCGGAGCCGTCATGTACGATCTCAACAGGATGGCAAGCGACCTCGTCCTTTTCACGCATCCCGACTTCGGGTACTTTAACCTGGACCCCTCGGTGACCACCGGGTCGTCCATCATGCCGCAGAAGACGAATCCCGACATCCTTGAGATCATCCGCGGATACTACGGGGTCATCGTGGGCCTCGAGGTGCAGGCGGCGACCGTTGCCCACAACCTCATTTCGGGCTACCACCGTGACGCTCAGCTTGCCAAGGGGGCGGTGTTTTCAGCCTTGGACATCACGCGCTCGTCGCTATCCATGGCCGCCCGCGTGCTTCGCACCCTTGCGGTGGACGAGGCGCGGTGCGCTGCTGGGCTTTCCCCCGACATCTATCTCACCGAGAAGGCCTATGGGCTCGTGAGGCAGGGTGTCCCCTTCAGGACCGCCTACCAGCAGGTGGCAAACGAGTATTTTTCGTCTCTGGGAAAGAAAGAGGAATCTATTTAAGCCCCGGCTCCTAAAGAACGGGTAACGGGGTATCCTCATGAGCGACATAGATATCAACGCGTACCTTGCATCCCAGTCCAAAGCCGTTGATGCCGCCCTGGCATCGGCGCTCCCACATGCTTTTACCCGGGCGTATGTAAACGCCCTGTCCGGCACGCCCGCCTACGCCTATGACACCAAGACCCTCGACAACGGCCTTGCCACACCTCTGTGGGACTTTCTCTCCCGCGGGGGCAAGCGCTGGCGACCCGTCCTCTTCTCCCTCGTCGCCGAGGCCCTCGGCGGCGAGGTGGAGCGCATCAGGCCGCTGTGTGCCATCCCCGAGCTCGTACACAACGGGACCATCATCATCGACGACATCGAGGATGGGTCCGACCTGCGCAGGGGCAAGCCGAGCCTTCACACCCTGTATGGAATCGACACCGCCATCAATGCGGGCAACGCCGCCTACTTCATACCGCTTGCACTCCTTCTTAGAAACGACCAGGGGTTTTCTGACGACATCATCCTTCAGGCCTATCACATCTATGCGCGGGAGCTCATAAACGTCCACTTCGGACAGGCCCTCGACATCTCGTGGCACCGGGGGGAAAAATCGCCTCAGGAGATAACGGAAAGCCAGTACATCCAGATGTGCGCCTACAAGACCGGCACGCTGGCGCGGATGTCCGCCAAGCTAGGCGCGCTCTTTGCCGGCGCCTCCCGGGAGCAGATGGACATCCTCGGGACGTTTGCCGAGTCCATCGGCATCGCCTTCCAGATCCAGGACGATATCCTCGATATCGTGACCAAGGGGGAGGACCGAGAAAAGTTCGGCAAGCCCTATGGCAATGACATCACGGAAGGGAAGATAACGCTCCTTGTCATCAAGACGCTGCAGCGGGCACCACCCGGGGACCGCGAGGAGCTAGTCGACATCCTCTCGTCCCACACCAAGGACCGGGAGCGCATCGACCGTGCCATCGCCATCATCGAGGCTCACGGCGCCATAGACAAGGCGAGGGAGATAGCCAACGCCCTGGTGATCTCTTCCTGGGAGGACGCCCGGCGCATCCTTCCCGAGTGCCCTGCGCGGGATGTGCTCGAGTCCTTTGCCCATTACCTCATCGAACGCCAGGTCTAGGGGGGGCACTTCCCCGCTGTAATGCATTTGCAGTAATTGCAATACAAAAAGTATATATAGGAAAATAATCATTTATTTCATACTTTCAGTCAGAAATCGTACTTGACGCCTTATCACGCGCATAGTGAACAAGAGGGTGCCCCCAACAGGGGAAGCACGTCATACGGGGTAACAAGATGAAGAAACAAATGTCATGTGTCGTACTCGCGCTCCTCCTGGCCGCCATCCTTGGCGGGGCGGGACCTGTTGCAGCCGCCTATGATATCGCATTCGGCGGAGACCTCGCCCCCCGGAGCACCTATGCCGGTTACGGTCTCTCGTATGACATCACCATTACCACGGAAGTGCCCGCCGGCGGTGTACCGTCTCCCCTTCCCCATATCCTCTCCTTCGAGGCAGTTGCGCCCTCTTCGTGGGATGTGTCCCTTTCCGAATCGTCCGTCATCATGGGCGAAGGCACGTCCCGGGACATACGCTTGCTTATTTCCGTCCCTTCATCCGCCGCCCCCGGCACCTATGCCGTCACGGTGAACGTGAACGCAGACATCGGCAAGCGCTCAACGGAGCTTGCCGTCGAGGTCCTTGCGCCCTTTGATGTTGTCATGTCATCATTCTCCTCATCGCCCGCGGTGGTCCGTGTGGGCGAGCAGATAACGGTGAGCGCTCAGGTGAGGATGAACGGTCCCGCCTCGCTTGACGGCAAAGTGGTGGCGCTCTACATCGACGGGGTCAGCCGGTCGAAGGTCTCCTATACCATGGTGGACCTCACGCCCGATTCCGTGAAGACCGTTACCCTGTCCTGGACTGCCACACAAAGCGGGACGTTCACGTCCCGGATGTATATCAATCCTACCCTTTTCGAGACATCGACCGCGAACAATCAGGTTGCCGGCACTATCACGATTCTTCCACCTGAAGACCCGTGCAACCTGGCACACCAGGTCTACGCCGAGGCGCTTGTCCTCTACGAGGCCGACTGTGCTTCTGCCACCTCCGCACTCACGGCCGCCCAGTCCCTGTACGAGCAGTGCGGCGATGCCGAAGGCGTGCAGAACTGCACCCGCCTGCTTGAGCGCTGCGTCGCCTATGCACAGGCCTCGGACCTCGTGGACATGGGCAACGCGTTTGAGGCCGGAGGCAGCTGCATGAACGCCGTTATCAAGTGGCAGGAGGCCATCTGCATCTATCGTGCATACGATGACGATGCTATGGTCGGCATGCTGACAGCGAAGATCGAACAATGCATGGTGGAAGACGTGATAGAAGAAGAATCTCCCATTTATATACAATATTGGTGGGCCATAGCGCTCGCGGCGCTGTGCGTCATACTGCTCGCCCTCCTCCTCCTTCGCTCGAAGCGTGGCGATGAGGGTGACGAAGGCGGCGAGGGAGGGTACTATCCGCCGTCGGAGGGTCCCGTCCTCGAGGAGGAGCTGCCTCCTGAACCCGAACCACTTGATTTCGAGCACGCGCTTTTAGCTGAAATGGAGGGCGCGGGGGCCGCACGGCCACGACCATCCGGTGGTGCCCCACCCAGTGCCGAGGTGAAAAAGTTCATCGAGGGGCTTGACGACGCCCTGACAAAGCTTGACGAGGAAACCATCAAGGAGCATCTCACCGAGTCCGTGAATGTGTACGGCAAGGCAATTGACAAGCGCAATGCGCTTATGCCCGAAATGGACGAGGCCGTCCTTGCCGCCGTCGACGGGCGGCTGCGCGAGCTTGAGGAGCGGATATATCAGACCCTGTGAAAAGCCGTATGCTCCCTTTTTTGCCGAGGCCCTGCGTTGCCGGGGCGTTTTCCCTACCGCTGCCGTCTTGTGCACAAAGAGAAACGTTTAAAAGGCATCGAACAACGAGTAATAGCCATTGTACGAAGGACGTGATAGAAAATGCTGAACAGGTACGAACGAGCGAGAATAATCGGGGCCCGTGCACTCCAGATTGCCATGGACGCCCCCGTCCTTATCGAGACCGTGGAGATAGACTCCATACGCGTCGCCATCACTGAGCTTGACGCCGGCGTCCTTCCGCTTACGGTCATACACAAAGATGAGTGAACATGGGCGTAGACCTCCGTGACATCGTGCCGCGGGAGGACATCGAGTTTTCCCGTCTGCACGGAAAAATCCTTTCTGTCGACGCGCTTAACGCTTTGTACCAGTTTCTGGCCATCATCCGCCAACAGGGGGGTGAGGTTCTCAAGGACAGCAAGGGACGTACGACCTCACACCTGTCAGGGCTTTTTTACCGTACGGTCAATCTTGTCGAGCTGGGCATCAGGCCGCTCTATATTTACGACGGCCGTCCCCCCGAACAAAAGCTTGCCACGCTGCGTGGCAGGAAAAAGCACAAGGACACCGCCCAGCAGCGCGCCGTGCGGGCCAAGGTGGAAGGCCGGACCGAGGACTATGCCAAATACGCGTCCCAGTCGCTTACCTTCACCACGGAGATGCTTGCCGAGTCAAAGGATCTCCTCGCGCTCATGGGCATTCCCTTTTTCGACGCGCCTGCCGAGGGTGAGGCACAGGCGGCGCATCTGTGCGCCACCGATCCCCGCATCTACGCCGTGGCCTCCCAGGACTACGATGCCCTGCTCTTTGGCGCGCCGCTCCTTGCGCGAAACGTCACCATATCCGGCAGGCGCAAGCTTCCCGGCCGGTCCGTGTACCGTGAGGTGTCGCCCGAGCTTCTTGACCTGTCATTCGTTCTCGGTGAGCTGGGCATCACCCGCGAACAGCTCGTGGAGGTGGCGCTTCTCGTGGGCACCGACTACAACGACGGGGTGAAGGGACTCGGGCCGAAAAAGGCGCTTGAGGCCGTGCGTTCAGGAACGTTTGACGACTATGGGGTGGACCCCTCACTCAGGGATCTCTTCCTTGCCCCCGCTGTCTCTGATTCGGTGCGCTATGCCTTTTCCCTCCCTGATGCATCCGAGCTTCGGCGCTTCCTGTGTACGGAGCACGACTTTTCGAAGATGCGGGTGGAGCGTGCCGTCGAGCGCCTCACGAAAGGAATGGAAGGGCTCCTGCGCCAAGAAACGCTTGACCAGTGGTTCTAAAAAAGTACCCGGGGCGGCACCAGAAAATCGGTGCCCCGTGGCCCGGGTTGAAGGAACGCCTGCCGAAAGAAGGGAATCCTAATCGATAATTCTGCCAACGTCGGTGACGTCGACTTCGCTCACGCCTTCAAGGTCGTAGTACGCGTCGCGTACCGGGTCGAGGTCGCCTCCGTCCTTGTCGTTGGTAAGGACGATGGTGTCAAGGGCGACAAGCCCGAAGGCTATGGGCTGCTCCTGTATGGCGTGGACTTTCATGTTGGTTGGTGTTGCCGCAATGATACGGTCCTTGAGGGCGCCAAGGTCGATGTCGACGCCTTCCGGCATGACGCGCAGTGTTGCTACCATGTTATACTCTGACATTCTCTGTTCAACTCCTCTGGTGGCCCTTCACGGGCCGACGAACCCGCACTCTGGGCAGGTGTAATCGTTGGCAAGGACCCTGCATTTCTCGCAGCGGATAATCTCTGCCGTGCACGCGGGGCACGGAAACTTCACCATCTTCTCTTTTGGTGCTATCTTCCTTTTGCATGAGGAACATTCCATGAATTTTCTCTCCTTTCACATCATAACGCCGTCAATACACGCCCTTTTCGGGCGGGGCGTTCTCGTCGTCGATGATAAACTTTTTCGCTACCTTCACTTTATAAGTCTTTCCTTTTTTCTCCCTGGAAAGAATTTTCTTTGCCTCGAGGTCGTTCACGATGCGCGAGACCTTCGGCCGTGAGTATCCGGTGAGGTCGGGAAGTGCGTCCTGGCGCAACTCGCCGCCTGCCGTCTCGATGGTGCGGACGACGGCGCGCTCGTCTTCGGTAAGGACAAAGAGAGGTACTGAGACCTCAGCTATACGTCCCGGGGCCTGCGGCTCGCGTCTCCTGCCGGTGATGGCATACACCGCCAGTGCGCCGATACATGCCCCTGCCAGCAGCGAGAGGGGAGAAACGGTTACATCCCCGCCCCGCGACGGCTGTTCAACGTCATGGGGTGTTATGTCATCGCCGATGCGCACCGTGGCGATGCCTCTCGCGTCAAGCTCCGTGAACACCGCATCGGGTATTCCAGGGCCCACCACGTAGACCTTGGTGCATCCCAGGCCTTCCAGGGCACGCGCCGTGTTTTCATTGAGCCCCACATCGTCCACGAAGAGAACGGGGCAGCCAAGTTTCATGGCTGTTCGCGCACTTACGAGGTATGCCTCAGCCATGGAACCGTTGAGAAGCACGGCGTTGGGTGAGGTCTGCCAGAGGTCGATGGCAAAGATGCCCGCCGTGCTTTCACGTGCCAGGCCCCACTTCCTGTCGACATCATACCCGATGTCGCGTATGCGCTCCTCTACCTCCTGCGAGACGGCGTTTTGCATGCCGCCAAGGATGAGGGCGCGTCGGGCACCGTCTTGAAAGTATCCGCTCAGCTGGCGCTCATCCTCAGCGCTCAGCGCGTCCTGCGATACCAGGAGGATGGGGATCTCGTGCATGGAGGCGTACGGGAGCGCGATGACGTATTCCGTAGGGATGTCGTTACGCACCACGATGACGTCGTACGGTTGCGTCTCTGCGGCTACAAGGGATGGCACGATGCAGAGCATGCACAGGCAGAAGATGCACATAAGGGCCTTCATGAGATTCACGCGGCACGCGACAGGCGTCCATATGTACGCCTTTTTCTCGCTTTATTATTCTTTCGGATAATGTGCGGACGTAGGATGCGGCAGTGGAATCATCGGCTTCGTAGAAGGGGGTTGATACGCCAAATAGTCAACGTTACAAGGCAAGATTTATATTATTGCTTTGCAAATCTGTGTATAGGTGAATACATGTACGAAACGCCTTATCCCCCTGACTATGCTAAGTTCGCCCTTTCGAAAAATCCGTTCGCCTCACTCTCCAGTGAAGGCATCGCCAATGTCGAGGATATCCATGTCTCCCAAAACATTGACATCCGTCTCGCCGAGGTCCTCTCCGAGGTCATCGACAAGAAGTCGGGCCTCGCCGTGTCCCTCGTCGGCGACCTGGGAACGGGAAAGACGCAGCGACTCAAGGGGATAGGGAAGCTCGTGGGCGACTCGGGCGGATTCGTGCATTTCCAGAAGGTCGACAGCAACGACGTGGCCCTCGTGACACGTGGCATCCTCTCGTCGCTTCCCGCCACGGAGCCGGTCCCTGTCGTTCCAGAACAAGTGCGGACCGAGGGCATCCTTGCCGCCATCAAACGGCTTTTTACCGGTGGTGAACCTCCCGAACCGGCGTGCCCCCCTCCGCCACAGGAACCGGTGCTCACCATGGAGACCTACGACCCTCAGGCCATTGCCGCGCGCCTGCATGAGGGCATGGCATCCCACAAGCTGTCTGCCATCATCCTCGACGAGCTTGAAAACATCACGTCGGCGCAGGTCTCGGACCTTATTCCCTTCTTCGAGATGCTGCGCGCCTTTATCTCTACCATGCCGAAGGGCTGCATTTTCGCCTTTGCGTGCACGCCCGAGTTTTACAAGACCATCAAGAATCAGTTCCCTGCCTTCACCATCCGGCTGCATGCCGAGCTGCAGTGCGAACAGCTCACGGATCGCAAGGCCTCCGAGCTGGTACGCAAGCGCCTCGTGTACGTGCGCACCGACGACGCGCGGGACGAGCTGTTTCCCTTTTACGAGCAGGCGGTCTTTGCCGTGAACAGGATATCCAACGGGAATCCCCGCATCCTCCTACGCACGCTCCACAGCATCCTGGCAGCAGCGGCACGGGACCCCGGCGTCGATATTATCGATGAGCGCTACGTGACCCGCGTCATCGCCGTCCCCAACTCCATCGACGAGTACCTCATGAAGGTCCCCCAGGACCTTCGCGATATCATCGATGGCATCATCATGCATTTCAACGGCGGCCCCATGACCTATATCCAGCTTTCAAAGGCCATGAAGGAGTCGCCGACCCGCATCTACGCCGACCTCGAGGAACTTGCCTCCATGGGTCTTTTGCGTAACAAGAAGGGGCATTACGAGATTTTGGAGCATATCAAGGAAATGCTCTCGTCTCCGTGAACGGGTGCATCCCATGGATGAGGACGTCATACGCATCGGCATCAGGGGACGCATCACCATCCCCAAGACCATACGGGACAAGTATAACCTCCGCTACCGAGACACCTTCCGCGTCCACGTGGTGGGCGGGCTCATACTCCTTGAGCGAGTCGAAAAACAGCGGAACGCCCAAGGGACTGTCTCCCTTGAGACGTTTCTTGAATAGTGTCACTCCGGCAGGTCGAAGTTCATCCCCGCCAGGGGATTGTTCTTTCCCGCCATCTTCTTGATGCGTCCGCGCTTGCCGCCGAACTGCTTCATCATCTTCTTCATCATCTCGTACTGGCCCAGGAGCGCCTTGACGTCGTCTGGCTTTGTACCCGAACCGCGGGCTATGCGCTTCACGCGGGAAAAGTGTATGATTTTCGGGTCTGCAAGCTCCTTTTCCGTCATGGAGTTCATAATGACCTTGTAACGGTACAGATTCTTCTCACTGTCCTCCACGAAGGACTTGGGCAGATTGGCGCCCATGCCGGGAATCATCTGGAAAATCTGCTGGAGCGGCCCCATGTTGGAGAGCATCTCAAGCTGCTGGTACATGTCCTTGAGGGTGAACTTGCCAGCCATGAACTTCTGGGCATCCTTCTTGGACATTTCTTTGTCTTTTGACGCCTCCTTGACCTTTGTAAGGAGCGTCTTGAGGTCGCCGAATCCCAGGAGCTTTGCCACGAATCGCTCGGGTTCGAAGGGTTCGAGATTCTCGATACGTTCACCCTCGCCGATGAACTTGATGGGGGCACCCGTGGCGCTCACGGCGGAGAGCGCCCCCCCGCCTTTCGCCGAGCCGTCGAGCTTCGTGATGATGATGGAGCCGAGCGTGGTGGCGTTTTTGAACGCCTCTGCCTGGCCTTTCGCCTGCTGGCCGATGGTCCCGTCGATGACGAGGATGGTCTCATGCGGCTTGATGGCGCCAGCAATCTCGCGCATCTCCTCAATGAGGCCTGCCTCCTCCTTGTGGCGGCCTGCGGTGTCCACGATGATGATGTCGTGTTTCTTATCCTTAAAGTGCCTCACGCCGTCCTTCGCGAGCCGTACGGCGTCCTTGCTCTCGGGGTCACCCCACACGTCGATGTTCACTGGTTCGAGGTATTGCGCAAGCTGGAAGTAGGCGCCGGGGCGCCAGGTATCCGTGCAGACGACGCCCACCTTGAAGCCACGCCTTTGGAAGTGGCGCGCAAGCTTGCCCGTGGTGGTGGTCTTTCCCGACCCTTGGATGCCCACCATGAGAAGAATGGTCGGGGTGCCTGCCGGCTGCAGCACTATCTTTTCGGCCTTTTCCCCAAGGAACTTTGTAATCTCCTCGTACACGATACGGACGATGTGCTCCTTGCGCGAGATGCCAGGGGGAAGCTCTTCGTCCAAGGCCCGCTTTTCTATGTTTTTCGTTACCTGGAGCACGAGCTGGACGTTGACGTCCGCTACCAGGAGGGCTCGCTGGATATCCTTGACGACATCCTTGACGACCTCCTTGTCAACGACGGAAGAACGGGTAATCTTCTTGAGGGCCCCGGTGAGCGCCTCGCTCAGTGATTCCAATGCCATGGCTACCCAGTCCCCTGTCCAATATCGGTGTCGCGCCGCACGTGGGGTATGAGAACATCGCATACCTGCCAAGCAGCGGCACGCGATATGCGCAAGATGTCGGCGATGGCTTCTGGTGTATGACCGGCATAGGCTAAGGTGGCAATTTCATCCGTGTCCACCGGCTTGCTGTTCGAGGCCAGACCAAGGCGGTCGCGACGGTAGTTGATGGCTGCGGGGGTCACGCCGAGAGCGGCTGCCGCTTCCTTGTCTGTGAACCCTTGGTGGTAA
>JAHKLV010000181.1 GCA_020854925.1 Candidatus Methanofastidiosia archaeon
AGCGCGTTGCCGAAAAGCACGAGGAGGAAGACGCCGGCAAACACGAGGGCGAGGAAGATGCCCACCTTCACGAATGCCGTGCCGGCCTGGGCGTCGTGCCCGGCCTTGGCCAGCCCCCTGAAAAAGACGGCAGCGATGACAAGGAGCATGGCGCCCCCCAGTATCGAACCGCTGATGTTAAGCCATGCGGGAAGGCCGATGTCCGCACCTGCGGCCGTTGCCAGCTCACTAATACCCAGTACGGCATACATCGCCCCCGCAAGGGTGGCGAACACCTGTGTCATTCCATATTCGTTATCCATGTTTGTTCACCTTTAGTATCCTAGGGCAAGCCCGATGTGCCGCACGGCAAAGGCGGCCACCCACGCAAGCACCGTGCTGTAGAGGATGGACACGCCCATCCATTTCCAGGACCCCGTCTCTTTCTTTATCACGGCCACGGCGGCGATGCAAGGGGAGTATATGAGCGAGAACACCATGAATCCCATGGCGTCAAGCGGCGTAATGGCCGGGTCCGCCCTGATGGCATCGGGAAGCATGTCCTCACCGGTACCGTACAGAACACCGAGAGACGCGACGACGACCTCCTTTGCCACGAAGCCGAAGATAAGGGCCACCGCCAGCTTCCAGTCAAATCCCAGCGGGCGTACAAGCGGTTCGATGGCCCTGCCGATGCTGCCGACCACACTGTCAGCAGCGCCGTACTCGACACCCCATGGCAATGACGCAAGCGCCCATATGGCAATGACACCCACGAAGATGACGGTCCCTGCCTTTCGCAGGTACTGCGCTCCGCGCTCCCACATGTGCAGGAGGGAACCCTTGAGCGTGGGGACGCCGTACTCCGGCATCTCGAGGATGAAGGGTGACGTCTCGCCGCGGAACACTGCAGACCGGAGAAGCTTTGCCGAACCGATGGCCACGAGAATGCTCAACACGTACAGGGCAAACACGACCGTGCCCTCCCGTGCGCCAAAGAACGCCCCTGCAAAGAGAATGTAGACCGGCAAGCGGGCGCCGCAGGTGATAAACGGCGCAGAGAGGATGGTCACCATGCGGTCGCTCCTGTTCTCTATGGTGCGGCACGCCATGATGGCGGGGACGCTGCAGCCGAATCCCATAAGCATGGGCACAAACGACTTCCCATGCAGCCCCAATCGAGCCATTGCCCGGTCCATGACAAAGGCGGCACGGGCCAGGTAGCCACTATCCTCTAGGATAGCGAGGATGAAAAAGAGGATAAAGATATTCGGAACGAATATGAGGACCGACCCAACGCCGCCCAGGATGCCGTCGCCAAGAAGCGATGCAAGGGTTTCGTTACCCACGGTTTCGGAGACGAGCCCTATCAGCCAGCCGAACACCCAGTCGATGCCTTCCATGAACGGTTCTGCGAAGGTGAAGGTGAGCATGAACGCCCCCCACATGAGCGAAAGGAAGATTGGTATGCCCAGATACTTATCCGTAAGGACCGTGTCAAGCACGTCCGTAAGGGAGGTGCCAGATGCACTGGGCGCGGTACATGACTGGCCGAGGATGGAACGAATCCGCCCATAGCGTGCATCAACGATATCGATTTCCATTGCGTCGGTATCGATGGACGAAAGCGCCGTCTGGGCCGATGCGCCGGCGGTGCTTTGCTCTACAAGCCTGCGGGCGGCCGGGTCCGATTCCAGGAGGAGGACCGCCAGCGTTCTCACCGGGTAGGAGCTGGTAAGCCCCGGATCCTTTTCCAAGACCGAGACAAGGGACGCTATCGACGATTCCACATGCCCGGGATACGGAAGGGGCGGTGCTGCTGCCTTTGTACCCTCGGCGCGCCGCGCCATGGCGTCGAGCAGAGCGTCGATGCCGAGCCCCTTGCTTGCCACCGTCTGCACGATAGGGACGCCAAGGCGTTCGGAAAGGCAAGGGATATCGATGCCGAGCCCTCGCTCCTCGGCCCTGTCGGCCATGTTGAGCGCAAGCACCACGGGCATGCCAAGCTCCAAAAGCTGCATGGAAAGGTAGAGGTTGCGTTCAAGGTTTGTCGCATCGACGATGTTGACGACAACGTCGGGGCGTTCCTGGACAAGATAGTCGCGGGCGACCTCCTCATCGAGCGAATATGCCGAAAGACCGTAAATGCCGGGAAGGTCCACTATCTCGAACTCGTGGCCCCCTTTAGTACATTTTCCCGTCTTCTTTTCGACGGTAACCCCGGGCCAGTTGCCCACGTGCTGGCGGGCGCCGGTAAGTGCATTGAAGAGCGAGGTCTTGCCGACATTGGGATTGCCTGCAAGCGCAACGCGTATTTTTTTTCTATCCATGGACTGAAGCCTCCGATACATAGATATGCTGTGCGATGCCCCTGCTGAGGGCGTAGCGCTGTCCGCAGAGACGCACGATGATGGAACGATTGGTACGGCCGCACACCGAGACAGGCGCGTCACCCACGAAGCCGAGCTCAGAGAGGCGGCGCGAAAGCCCATAGCCCGCCGCTATACGGGAAACACGCCAGGTGCTTCCCTCTGGAACCGCCGAAAGCGGCATATCGTGCGCCATCAGGGGGCCTCCTTCACCACGACGAGTCCTGCCTCTGCCTTTCGAAGGGAAAGGAGGTACCCGCATACCGTCACTTCAACAGGGTCTCCAAACGGCGCCCTGCGCACCATGGTGACTGTGGCTCCTGGCACAATGCCCATGTCAAGCATTCTCCTCCTGACGCCTCCCGTACCCATGAGCGATGTCACGGTGCCGGAAGCGCCAGGTTCGAGGTTGTCGAGCGTATGCATATGGTTCACCATTAGGGTTTTCTAAATAATTTAGGTAATCCTAATAATACCCCTATTTATACTTTTCGCTTCTTGGAACGGCGATGAGGAAAAAAACTCTAAAACAGTTAATTTTTTAAATCGCCTGCGCCTAGTATGTGCGCTTCGTGCGGCTGTAGTGTAGTGGCCCAGCACTTGAGCCTTCCAAGCTCATAACCCGGGTTCAAATCCCGGCAGCCGCACCATGGGCCCTTTTTTCTTGCTCCATATCATAAATAAGAAGATATTATGTCTTATTTGGGTTTGGAACACCCCCGTATGCTGGTTATAAGCCATTCAGGTGTGTGAACCGCATATGAAAGCCGAAATTGAGGAGATGGGTAACAAGTTTTACCTGTACTGCATCCAGAAAGGATTGGCAAAAGGGTACTGCAAAAGCCTGAAAAATCTATATTTGTACTGCGTGAAACGCTCAAACAATCTCATGCCGGGCCCAAAAGACTTTAGCAAAATTTATCTTGACTTGGTAGATAAAGACCGCTCGCCCTCGTATATTGCAAACGTAATCAAGATGGCCAATCACTTCTGTGACTTCTCTGGCGTAGAGCGCCCTGCCTTGAAATCCCCAAAAAACACGAGAAGGCGCATAGTGTATCTTACGGAGGTTGAAGCAAAGCGCCTGTTGTACGTCTGCACCGATTTTCGTGATTATGCCCTGCTTTGTGTACTGCTATACGGAGGACTTCGCAGGGGGGAAGCACGAAATCTGAAAATATCAGACATCAACTTCCAAGAGAGGGTACTGACCATCACCACAACGAAGACGCACATCGAAGCGGAATGCATCATGAGCGAGAAAACGTCAAAAGCCCTTTCCCAATGGCTAGCACACCGCCCCGAGACGGACAACGACTATGTTTTTGTGAAACAGAACGGTGATCCCCTCGGTGATGAAAGGATTGGATACTTGGTCAAGAAATATGTTAAGCGAGCAGGACTCAAGAAACAGGTCTCCACCCACACCCTGCGCCACACACTGGCGACGAACCTCCTGATAAACGGCGCGGACATCACGCTGGTGCAAAAGCAACTGCGCCACCAGAACATACAGAGTACACTCATATACACCCATATCACGACGGAAAAACAAAAGGAGATGTATGACAAGTTCAGTCCGGATTTCTAGGGATCAACGTAAAAAATGATTGTTGATGTACAATTACGATTCTTCGAGGCGATATGAAGAATGCGACCTTTACTGTGCATTAGGATGATATCAATGGTGTACTTTTAATGTACAAAAGTGTACATAGGTGTACATTACAATAATACACCCGTATACTGCTTTGTGTTCTGTATGCCCCGTTGTGCCACGTTCTCCCCCCCGTTGAGTCTTGTGTCACCTGTGTCCCTTAACGCCGCTCCTGGGGCATCTAGGACCGCTGGGATACGTTACCGGAGGCATACAGCCTGTTCATACTCACATAAGGTAGGATTTCGTCCTAACATCCTAACATTTCCATCTTTGGCATGTGTTCCTTGCTCCTTGTCGTGCTCTGTGAAAGGGGGATATGCCAATAAAAAACGCCGTGGGGAGTGGTATTTAGCTCCCTCTGCATAAAATACATAATTTCCCCCAGAGAAATTGATTATTATTTTTGAGATTATATTGCCCCGGTCACTCGGTAAAGGGATCAATGGTGTATTTGGTGTATGAAAAACAGAAAACTTTTCTATATATGGTATTTCTCTTTTACTACTTTTAATTTCTTATATCCTGACTTTAACACTTGCTCGAAGATAGCTTCGGTTCCATCACTATTTTCTTCCGCCTTCCACATCAAAAGTGCGGGAAAGCAGTTGTAACAGTTGCTGCTTTTTGACCGGATTTTCGCCATTTATCTTAGGAAATGTGGCCGCAATTGCACAATATTGCCGAATTCAGCTCATCGAAGTTGGCGAATATGTGGCGGGTTGCGCCTGATGGTGCGCGCACCACGGTATCTGTTAACTTTTGGAGGCTTTTTTTGATGAATTTTGTGCAG
>JAHKLV010000018.1 GCA_020854925.1 Candidatus Methanofastidiosia archaeon
ATCCTGGGAAAGCGAGAAGTCCGTAGGAGCGGCAACGAATAGCGGGTCGGCGTCGATGTTGCCGGTGCTGGGGTAGCCGCCTTGGATGTCAGAGTACGTAACGGTAATCGTGCCGGCAACAACGGAGATCTCCGTGCCATTGTCCCAGAAGATGCCGTTGGTCACAAAAATGCCTGTGGATGATGGTGATGAGACATCAAGCCCGTATTGGTTTCCATATACGGTGCCGTTGGTCACAGAAATCGTGCCGTCCGTGTCAGACAGCCCATTGTCGGGTGACCCGTCAAGGTCAAGTGCAATGCCGTATGCGTTGCCGTACGAGAGTGCGTTTACAAGGGCGAGCGAAAAGACGGGAGATGCCGTTGCGTTGACGTCAAATCCCTCCTCGGCGTTGTCGCTTGCAATACATCTGTCGTAGCGGGCGGAGACCTCGGAAGAATCCTCCGTGTCGAAGTAGAATCCCGCGTCTTTGTTGTCGTACGCATGACAACCTTCAACAGCAACCGAGGCGGCATCAGATGCGGTGACGGGCATGGAGAGCCCGTGGTCATCGTTGTCGTGCAACAGGCAGCTCGCAATCGTTACCGCGGCGGATGCCGCGTTCTCGATGTCGATTTGGATTCCGTCGTCGACGTTGCCATATGAGCGGCAGCCCTCTATCGTTACAGAAACGGAAGCAGCGTTCTTGACCACAAGGAAGAATCCGTCGTTGCCGTTCATATACGCGGTGCAGGATATAATCGTGACCCTGGCATCGTCCACCCCGTTAACATAAATATGAAATCCGTCATCGCATCCCCTTACCACAACGTCCGAAAGGTCGAGGGTCCGTGTCTTTCCCACTTCGATGCCCTCTGTTTCATAGTTGCGAACGGTAAGGCCGGCTATGCCGATGTAGTCCACCACACCTTCGGACGTATCGTTCCTTCCAAGAAGATAGTCCTTGCCCTGATTGGCGACACGTGTGCCGTCGATGATGGTGGAGCCGGAACCTGCCCCGATGATGGAAAGCGAGCGGTCGCCGATTTTCAGGATATCCTGGGGGTAGTACGTCCCCGCGGCGATGGAGATGGTGTCGCCGTCGGCGGCATTCTGGAACGCGGCCTCCAGCTCAACGGTAGTTGACACATAGTGTGTTGTGGCGGCCGCAAGCGGAGCGAACCCGGCCAGGAGGGCGCACATAATCACACTGATGAGCATAAGGGCATATCTACGATTTTTCATATTGCTGTCATAGGAGTAATACATATAATCTTTTCCTCACAAGGGTATTTGATTCGCTTTTGCTTTATGTTTCGTAATATGGGTTCCAGTTCTTGTTTCATGGGCTTTCTGTCCGAGAACGGAGTTATGGCACTGCTCCTCTTTAGTGGGGGACTCGCCATCGGCATGCTTTTACGGGGAGGAAAAAGTAGTGTTTGGGGGAAAAAACAACTATTTTCGGGATTTACCGCTAAGATGTTCTGGTACATCCTTATATTCCCTTTAATCCTTACGTAATAATGGTATTACCATGCAAAACGTTATTTGATAACTTTTTTTATGAAGAGATATGCAGGCTTCAAGGTGAGACCACATCGTAAAGGATACCCAGACCCTTACAGGGGTATATGTCTCAGTAATTCTGTAAGCTGCCATCTCCTTTCTTGAGTGATGCTATCCATATCATTGTGATATGCCAGACCTATCGCTTTAATGGCATAATCGGTGGCAAGTATGGCGTGTTCTCTCATATGACCTACGCTTACGGCATGTCCTGCAGCCCTCGCCGAAGCCTTTGCGGATTCGCTTTTACATTTTCGTGCCACTTCGTGGATTTTGAATCCCGCTTGCCGTACCTGGTGGACGGTCGTATCCCCCTTCTGCCACACTTCATTGACCCTAACCCCATTTGCTATTGTATCGTTATTCGGGAACTCAGTATCTAGGAAGTGAAGAACATGTAGTGCAGCACTGATTGCCCACTGTGCCAGTTCAACCTGACCAACGAGTTCTATATGCTTTTCAATCTCAGTACGCACTTCCGAGTTATCGACAATTTTGAGTCTGAGTATGCTTGCCATGGCGGGTTACGTCCCTTTCGTTTCAGGATGGCCGTATATGGGTGCTGAATGAATGCCTACACCCGAAGTATGATGACCACAGACCATCAAGCGTGTCATTACACATACCTGTGATGAGGGATTATGATTATGTGGCTTCTCTTTTATGAGCGGAATCCGGAACATCGCCTTTGCTGCAGAGTTCGTCATTATGAACGTGTTCTTCGTAATCCTATAGCCATATCGCATCATGCCTTTCGCCGTATGCCACGTTCAAGCTGCCCCGCGACAAGGGGTAACAGACTCATGAATATGACCACGGTCCAGCCCGATGCGTCAATCGGCTGTGTGCTTAGCGCTGCGGAAACGCCCGGCACATACACTGCTGCAAGCAGCAGCAAGGTGCAGATGAGGAGGGCTCCCCAGACATATCTGTTCTCGGTAACCTCGTTCCTAATGACCGGTGAGCTTGCTTCCCTCATGGTAAACACGTGCCATAGTTGGGCAAATGCCAAGGTGAGGAACGATATCGTGATCCGCTCAATCTCGGGCATTCCGGCAGTAAAGTAGAATGAACCGATAGTCGCAAGTGCTATCATGATCCCGTAATAGTTCATCTCAAGCCAGTTGGTGCGTGTCAGGATAGGTTCATTGCCCCGATTGGGCTTGCGGTCCATTATTCCCTCAAAATCCCGGCATGCGCCAAGCGCGAATGCGGGAAATACATCGTTAATGACATTGAGGAACAGTATCTGCAGAGGCAATAGCGGCAGTGGCAGGCCTATGAGGGATGCGAATAATATGGCAAGCAGCTCGCTGAGATTGCATGATATAAGGTATACGACAAACTTGCGTATGTTGCCAAAAATAATCCTTCCTTCCCTCACTGCGTCCACGATACTGGAGAAGTTATCGTCCCGAAGGATCATGTCCGAAGCTTCCCGGGCCACCTGCGTACCGCGTTTGCCCATGGCGATGCCTATGTCGGCCTTTTTGAGCGCTGGTGCATCGTTTACGCCGTCCCCCGTCATGGCGACTATCGAGCCGTGCCGTTGGTGGGCTTCTATGATATCAAGCTTGTTTTCTGGTGTTACCCTCGCAAAGATGGGCGCCGCTATAATCGTTTCAAACGCTTCGCCGGACAGGGTGTCTATACCAACAAGGTCCTTGCCTTGTACCACCGGTTCGTCCATGGAGGAAATGAGGCCCACTTGATATGCCACATTTTTGGCAGTTGCGGCATGATCGCCCGTTATCATGATGACGCGCATTCCGGCCTTTTGGCATTCCTCTATGGCAGGCCGCACCTCCCTCCGCGGCGGATCCATCAGGCCGACAAGACCTATGAGTGTCAATCCCGTGTAAGGGTCGACCTCAAGGGCCCGCTCGGTCTTGTGTGCAAGTGCAAGCACACGGAGGCCCGATTCGGCCATATGCTCCCCTCGCTCCATCCACGCCGAACGGTCGGTCGGCGTCATGCCGACGACATCGGCTCCCCGCATGAAAGCCGTACAAGCGTTGACCACCTGTTCGGGGGCACCCTTGACGGCGACGAGATATTCTTGACCGATTGCATGGTATGTGGCCATCATCTTAACGGCGGGGTCGAATGATACCTCTCGAGCCTCCGGCATTTCCTCCAAAAGGCTCTCGCGTTCCACGCCACCTTTGATCCCAGCAATGAGAAGTGCCACCTCCATGGGGTCTCCCATGGCCTCTGGTGTATCGGTGGCAACGGACACCGAGGCATTGTTGCAAAGTACCCCAATCTCGAGTGCCTTCCGCAGGGCCGCATCAGCAGCAGCTGTCGTCCCATCGCGCCCATCGGTAAACATGCCCACCGGTTCGAGGCCGAGCCCGGTCAGGCGTACGTCACGGCCTGCAAACTCGTAGGTGGTCACCGTCATCTTGTTCTCGGTGAGTGTACCGGTCTTGTCGGTGCATATTACCGAGGTGGAACCGAGCGTCTCCACCGAGGAGAGGTTGTTGATCAAGACATTATGCTCAGCCATGCGCAGCATCCCTCGGGCAAGGACCAAGGTGGCTACAATAGGCAGCCCCTCGGGAACGGTGGCAATTGCCAGCGCAATCGCTTCTTCAACCATCAAGAGCGGGTCAAGACCCCTCAAATAACCGGTAATGCCTACTATGGCCGCGACTACGACCAGCAAGGGTATGAGCTTTTTGGCAAGTTCATCCAACTTTTTCTCAAGAGGCGTTTTTTCTTCTGCCACCCCCTCTATGGATGCTGATATCCTTCCCAGTTCCGTATCCATGCCGGTAGCAACGACTATGCCCTCTGCAGTACCTCTCGTGAGAAAGGTACCCTTGTAGAGCATGTTGCTTCGCTCCGCAAGGGGCACGTCTGCCGCCACAGCGGAGGACGATTTGCTCACCGGTACCGATTCGCCGGTAAGAGCAGACTCGTCGGTCTGGAGCTTTGACGATAGGATGACCCGTATATCGGCGGGGACCATGTCGCCGGCGTGGAGCACGGCTACGTCCCCGGGCACTATGTCCCTTGCAGGAATCTTCCGTACCTCACGCTCCCTGCGTACATAGGCATCTATCCTTGTCAGCCTGCGCAAAGCTTCCATTGAGCTTATTGCCTTTGCCTCCGTGACGTATCCGATGACTGCATTGAAGAATAGGACGATGACGATAGACACCCCCTCAAGGGTCTTGTCGTATGCCAGTGCAATCATCGCCGCCAAAATCAACAGCACCACCAATAGGCTTCTGAATTGTCGGACAAGGATAACGAGGCTGCCCGTTTTCTTAGCCTGTCTCAAAGCATTGGGGCCATACTTGGCTCGCCGATTCTCGACATCCCTTTTGCTAAGCCCGGTATCGGTAATGACATCAAAATGCCGTATGACCTCGTCCGTGTTACACGCCCAGGGAGATGCAAGGCGGCGAGCCGGCTCCTTTGTCTGCAACTCACCTTCCCCCCGTGGCAGGGTATGCCCGTATCTTAGACATTCCAGTGATGCAAGAAATAGGGAGGATACTGATTGTTCTGTTCCAAATATGAGAAAATATCTGTATGTATTTCATTGTAGGTTCTGCACGCGCAGGAGCGTATACATCCCGTATATGCGGCATGACCGTGAAGAATAACAGACGTTTCATGCCGGTAGTATGCCTAGAACATATTATTACTTTTCCCTATCTGCCCGGTATCTTGTATGAACCCGGGGTTGATTTTAAGAGGATATTCCCTTAGGCTCTGCAGTGGTTATTGTAGAAGCGGCGACTACCGAGTGGTCGTATTCCCTGAAGGGACCGTATGTGAAACATGGAATTCATTTTTGTTTTCTCATCTTTTTCGGATAACAGAAATAAAAGGGAGAAAAATACCTATTTTCTCTCCTCCATTCTGTCTAGTAGCTCTCTTGTTCTCAGAATAAGATACCGTATCGAATCCCCCCCTAAAACTGGAAGAGAGATGTCTGATTCTTATCGGGGTCCGGGGCGGGCGCACCCTGGCGACGTGGGGGGCGCTTTTCCTTCGCGGTGTCATGGTTGCGCGACTCCGCTTCCTCTTTCTCACGCCGTTTCGCCTCGCGCTCGCGCCGCGCGTCCTCCTTTTTCTTGTAGGCAAGGATGTCTTTGGCCGTCGCCGGCGCAACGACCTCGAGCTCTTCCGGCTCGAACTCGAAGTAGCTCATGACGCCAAGCCCCGACGGCACGTCAGCGCTCGCGTAGCGCAACAGGGGCAGAAACGCCGCGGCATCATGTGCGGAGGTATGGGTCTTTGCCCCGATTTTCTTGAGCGCCGCCTTGAGGAGCGTGCGCCGGAGCTTTGTCTTCCCCAGGGCGCGGAAGAAGGAGGGCGACTCGTAGCGTGCGAACGTGGCCCGTTCCCGCCGTGCCACGGAGACGCCGGCGGTCATGAGGTCCATGGCATACGCCCAGAACCGGTAGTACTGGCGGATGCGCACCCGTCCCAAAAAGACGTCCGCTCGGGAAAGGTAGTAGTACGCACGCGCCACGTCGGACGGATGGTAGATGCGGGGCATGTTCTCGTCAATCCAGTAGAGGATCTCGTCAGGGGGTTTGTCAATCTCCCTGAACACGGCACGGCAGGCCACGCTGCGCCCCTTGAAGATGGCGCTTAGCCCCTCGAATATGGACGACTCGGCGTCCCGCGGGGACAGCATGGCGATGGCATCGGCGGTGACGGCGGTCCCCAGCGACTCGAGGTCGTTGATGGCGGCGCGCATGTCGCCGCCCGCCATCTCGGCAAGGGTCTCAAGGTCCGCATCCGACGCTTCGAGGCCTTCCGCGTCGGCGATGTCGCGCAACCTGTTCTTGATGCTTGCCGCCCGGAGCGTGTTGAAGCGGATGTCGTCGCACAGGCGCCGCACCGTCTCGGGCAGCTTGTACAGGTCGTTGGCGATGAGGATGATGGGATTTTGCGTGTCCTTGATGACGGAGGCGAGCGTACGCATGCCGCCCGAGTCGGTGGATCCCTTGATGTTGTCCGCCTCATCGATGAGAATGAGCTTTCGCGACGCAAAGAGCGCCTGTGCGTTGGCCGCGTTTCCCACGACACGGGTGATGGCATCGGCGTCCCGCACATCGGACGTGTTCAGCTCGATGAGGTCGAGGTGCATCTCGTTCTTGATGACGTAGATGGCACTTGTCTTTCCCGATCCCGGCGGCCCGTGGACAATGAGGGCCCGGTGTTCCCGCGGCCACGTGTTTATCCATGCCACGATGTCTTTGAGCGGCTTGTTCTGCCCGTGTATGTCGGAGAATCGACGCGGCGTGTACGTTTCGTTGTACATGGCACCTACCCGCGCAGCTTCGTGAGGCGGGCGATGAGCGCCTCAAGCTGTATGCGCTCGTTTGCCCCCTCCACGAGACGGAACTCGTGCTCCCCAATCTTGTCGATGATGTCCACCTTAAGCTCGTCCGAGAGCGAGTCCTCCGACATTATCTGGCGGTGCATCTGCATGATGACGTCGTCGCCAGAAAGCCCCTTTTCCACGAGAAGCGTGTCAAGCAGCCTGCGTGCCGCCATGAAGTTGCCGGATACGGCGGCGGACACCATGTCCCGGATCTCCTCGGGGCGTGCCCGTGATGAGACTTGGTAGACGATCTCCTCCGAGACCTCGCCGCTCACGAAGGCGGCCGCCTGCAGGGTGTTTTCCGCTTTGCGCATGTCGCCGTCGGCGATGTAGAGGATGGCCGCCAGGCCGTCATCGGTGATGGTGATGCCCTCTGCCGAGGTAATCATGCGGATCTTTTGTGCGATGGCCTCCTCAGGCAGCGGCCCGAATCTGAAGATGGCGCACCGCGACTGGATGGGGGGGATTATCTTTGATGAGTAGTTGCAGGAAAGGATGAATCGGCACGTGGACGTGTAGACCTCCATGGTGCGGCGCAGGGCGTTCTGCGCGTCGGGGGTGAGGGCATCGCACTCGTCAAGGAAGAGGATCTTGAAGCTGCCGCCGATGGGCATGGTGCGGGCGAAGTCCTTGATCCGTTCACGCACGACGTTTATGCCCCGTTCGTCCGAGGCGTTTGTCTCCTGGAAGTTCTGCCTCCAGGTCTCGCCGTACATGTCCCGGGCGAGGGCGAGCGCCGAGGTGGTCTTTCCCACACCTGCGGGGCCGGTGAACATGAGATGCGGCATGTTTTTCTGCTTCACGTAGGACTGGAGGCGCTCGATGATGTACGGTCGCCCCACGACATCGGAAAGGGTGGCGGGCCGGTATTTTTCTGCCCATGGTTTTTCAAAGTTCATTTCTCTTCCTCCTTGCTGTTCAGGTATCGTCGCATGCATGCCGTGGCCACGGTACCATAGGCGCGCACAAGCGATGAGACGACGGCGCAGGCCACCTCCTCCTCGAACGCGTCGCGCCCCACGGCCACGGTGTAGACGTAAGTGAGACCGCCCCGTCCCGAGCATACGGTCTTTCCCACAAGCCCGCGCTCGTCGAGGCGTGCCAGCATGATGGAGACGGTGGAGCGGCGGATGGCAGGGTCCTCCTCCCTGAGGAGCCCGTAGACCTCCCGCGCGGTGGCAGTGGTGCGTTCCCAGAGTATGTGCATGATTCTCGTTTCCAGCGGCCCGAGGACCGTGGTGTACCCTTCTTCGTGCGGACGGTATTCGTGCCAGACAAATCCCATGCAGGCCACCCTACCCCTTCACGACGCCGAGCGGTACGAGGCGTGCCACGCGAAGCGCTATGCCTGCCCGGTGCGAGACGTCTGCCACCTGGTCGATGTCCTTGTACGCGGCCGGCGCCTCCTCGGCGACGGTGCGCGGGCTTTCGGCGCGTACGCCGATGCCCCCCTTCCCCAGCTCGCGGACGATGTCGTCGCCAGCATAGGTCTTGACGGCCTTGGACCGCGAAAGCACCCTCCCTGCCCCGTGGGCCGTGGAGCCGAACGACGCCGAGGCGCCCGGTGCACCGCACAGCACATACGACGCCGTCCCCATGCTTCCCGGCAGGATGACGGGTTGCCCGGTGTCGCGGTAGGCGGCGGGAACCTCGTCCCTCCCCTTCCACAGGGCGCGCGTGGCGCCCTTGCGGTGCACCATGAGCCGCCGATTGCCGTGTGTCTCCCACTTGGCGATGTTGTGGGCGACATCGTAAAGCACGGAAAGCTCCGACGTTCCAAAGACCGCGTCAAAGGACTCGCGCACCCAGTGTGTTATCATCTGCCTGTTCGCCCAAGCGAAGTTTGCGGCGCACGACATGGCACCGAGGTATTCCTCGCCCTCCACGGACGCCACGGGTGCACAGGCGAGCTCCCTGTCGGGGAGCGCGATGTGGTAAGCCTTTACCGCACGTTCCATGGTGCGCAGGTAGTCCGAGCAGACCTGGTGGCCGCAACCGCGCGACCCGGTATGCACCATGACCGCCACCTGCCCCCGATAGAGCCCGTATGCCTTGGCGGCCCGCTCGTCGTAGATGGTGTCCACCGCCTGAACCTCGATGAAGTGATTGCCAGAGCCGAGGCTTCCCAGCTGCGGCGAGCCGCGCTTTTTTGCCTTGGCGCTCACGAGGGACGCGTCGCCGGGCATACGGCCCCCCTCCTCGGTGGTGCGCAGGTCGCGCATCTCGCCGTAGTCGTGCTCGCACGCCCACCGGGCGCCCAGCTCGAGCATGCTGTCCATCTCGCCGGACGGCAGGCGCAGCTTTCCCTCAGACCCGAGCCCCGAGGGGACGTTGGCAAAAAGGGCGTCGAGGAGACGGTCCTTCTTTGCGGGGATGTCCTCCCGCGAGAGGGGCGAGGTGAGGAGCCGGACGCCGCAGTTGATGTCGTAGCCGACGCCGCCCGGGGAGATGACGCCGTCCTCCTCCCTGAACGCGGCGACGCCGCCGATGGGGAATCCGTACCCCTGGTGGCCGTCGGGCATGACGATGCTTGCCTGCTCGATGCCGGGAAGCTTCGCCACGTTTTCGGCCTGCACGAGGGTGAGGTCCTGGCGCATCCCCTCGAGCAGCGCCTTGGTGGCAAAAACCCGCACCGGGACGCGCATCCCGTCATGCGGCGCACGTTCCCACCTCATGCCGTCAGTGCTTGTAAACTCCATGGTCTATTCCTTCTAGTACCGTTTCTGCCGCGCGGTGCAGGTCCTCGACGCCCCCCTCGTTCACGATTATCGTGTCGGCAAGGGCGATGGCGTTGCCGATCCCAAACCCGAGTTCCCGCACGTCGCGCTCAGCAAACGCTTCCCAGGTGCGTGGGTCGTCCTCCCTGCCTCGTGCCGAGAGGCGGGCGTACCGCGTGGCGGGGGATGCGTGGATGCCCACGACCACCGCGTCGTGCACCTTCTTGAAGGCGGCCACCTCCGCGTGTGAGCGGATACCGTCGATGAGCGTCTTTTCCCCCTCCTGCAGGTGGGGGAGCGCGCAGAGGGCAAGCGCCGCCTCGCCGAGCTCCTCGCGCAGCGCCACGGCGACGGCCCCCGATGCCTTGACATCCTTCCCCCGTCGGCGCGCCTCAGACCGCACGATGTCCCCCAGGGAGAGGATGCGATAGCCGAAGGCGGGCGCCACGGAGACAAACTCCCCCTTGCCGCATCCCGGCATGCCCACGACGAGGACGAGGGGCGCCACCTACCCACCTCGCAGTGCCGCAAGGAGCGCGACGGTATGCCTATGTATGAGCGCGTATATCTCATTTCCCTTCTGTGCCGTGGCTTGGCGGGCGTCGCCGGTCATGGCGTCGGGAAACCAGCGCTTCCGGGAGTCGAGGGAGAGCGGGTGTGACGGCCCGGGCCAGTCGGGTCCCGCGGTGGCTGCCGACATGTCGGCAAGCCCGTCCCCCGCTGCCAGCACCAGGGAGGTCTCGTCCTCACCGGCGTGGCCCGCCGCAGGGGCAAGGGCGGCAATGTCATCCGCCAGGTCCTCCCACCAGCTGAAGCAGACCGATGTGGCGCCGAGATAGGAGAGCCGTTCGCAGACTTCTTGGACGGTCCTGGTGTTTCCCCCGTGGCCGTTGACGAACAGGAAGCGGGTGATGCCCATGTGTACCAGGCCTTCGCACACGGCAAGAAGATAGGCTTCAAGGGTCGCCGAGGGGACGTTGAGCGAGCCGGGCCAGTCTTCGAGAAAATAGGTGTGACCGTAGGACACAGGAGGGCACACGACGATGTCGGAACCGTGCGTTTCCTCGAGGCGCGCTATGATGTGGGCGGGGATGATGTTGTCCGTCCCGAGGGCGAGGTGGCGCCCGTGGGCCTCGATGGTCCCCACGGCCATGACGGCGACGCACCGCCCGGGAAGAGGAAGGTCACCTGTTCTTAACCGTTCCAAGTACATGAAAAAGACTGTCTCGCGGCGCCTTAAGTATGTTGTGATACCCTGCGCAGATGGAGCATATAGAGGAAGGTCCCCCCAAAGAGGAGCAGCACCTCATAGTCCACCAGGCCGGTCTCGATGCCAAGGATGAGATAGGCCAGGATGAGGGCATAGAGCGCCACGACGATGCTGCGCTGCCCGCCGGTGACGGCGGAAACAAGCCCCTTTGTCCGCGCGGTCATCCATCCGAGGAGCGACATGGCGGCCACGGAGCCGAGAAGCCCGAAGTCAAGCGCCAGCGGGCCGAGAAGCGTGGAGGTCATGGAGATGCCGCGCGCCCCGGCGTAGACCGCGACGTAACGCCGCGGCGCATAGGCGAGCCCCGGCATGAGCGTCGCGTAATCGGTAATGGATGCCAGGTACGCCTGGCCTTTCGTGAATCCCGTGTAGCCGCCCAGCGACGCCATCATGTCGTAGATGTCAAGTGTTAGCCCTGTTCGCACCGACAGGGATTCAAGCACGCCCACGTGCGCGCCGGTGGTGAGTGTGCGAAATACCGTCATGACGCCGAAGAGCGCCGCAAGCGCCGCACCCGAGGCGATGACCTCCCTTGTAGAGACAAGCTGCCAGTAGACCATGGCGATGATGCCGCCAAGCAGCGTGAGGAGCACCTGGGTCCGGTAGCCCAAAAGCGCCATGAGCAGGAGCGAGAACGAGAGGGCGAGCACGCTCAGCGTGCGTGCCTGTGCATGGGTCCCCTGCCTGGACGCGCGTTCCCCCATGACCGAGATGAAGAGGATGGCGCCGATGGGCAGGAGGTGGGAGCGCATGACAAAGAGCGGGCTGAGCCCTTCTCTCGTGGTGAGGAGGGGGATGCGGCCGACGAGCGCGATGGCAAGCACCCAGTAGAGCGTCCCCACGGCCATGAGGACGACGGAAAGGAAGGCGGCGTGGCGCCCGAGGAGCCCCGAGAGGCGGGGGCTTCGGTAGTTGTGCGCCGCGCCGGCGACGCCGAGCGCGAGGTAGGGGGCACCGTACGTTATCTGTCCCTGGGTGAAGAACGTGTATCCCAGGGCGGCCGCACCGGCGCTTGCCCACATGCCGGTCTTCCCTGAGAGGATGAGCACTGCCAGGGGGAGAAGGCTCAGCTTCGTCGCCACGTCTGCCCCGACCAGGGGGACGAGGGCGCCGGCAAGCGCCAGTCCCGCCCCTGCCACCCAGATGGCGCGGTCGGGGACGGCGGGAAGCCGCCAGCGGGCGGCGTAGACCCCCACCCCGAAGGCGGCAAGGGATGCGGCAAGGGACCAGAAGGCGAAGGCTGACACGCCATGGTCGCTCAGGCCGAGAAAGGCGATGAATGCCACGACGAAGATGAGGGGATGCGTGAGGCGCGCGCCGATGGTGGAGTCCGTGGCGCTCGTTCCGAAGAGCGGGATGCCGGGCAGTCGCCGCTCGCCGGCGGCAATCATGCGCATGGCGGCAGCACGGGAGGCACTGCGCTCTGTTGCGGTATCGAGATAGCCCAGCACGGCGTCCACGGCCGACCCGCACCACCTGCCGAGGTCGCGCACGCCCCACATGCGCGCCCGTTCGGGGTCGATGCGGCGCGCCGGTGCGCCCCGGAGACGTGCAACGCTGCCCAAGGCAGCGTTGAGTGCCGCGACAAGGGGTTGCTCAAGCATGGTTATAACCTGATGTGGATGGCGTTTTCGTCCGCGTCGAGCACGTCTGCGAGCTCGTCGGCGATGTGGCGCTTGATGCCGTACTTGTCAAGTTCGCCAATCTCCCCCAGGGTGCGCACGATGACCGTGGCGTCGGAGACAAAGACCGGTCCCATCTCGATGCCCTGCGAGGCGAGGAGCGCGGGCACGGCCGCCAGCTCCGTGAGGGTGCCCTGCTCGATGGAAAGGGTGATGCCGGTGGGCGTGGTGGAGACGGTGATACCCTTGACGTAGTAGAGCTCTTTTCTGAGAAGGTCCTCAAGCTCCGCCTCCGTGACCCTTGAAGGCGTGACCTGTGCGTCAAAGGAGACGGAGCCGGTGATGGCGACATCGTCTATGGAGAAGCGGTCAAGGAACGATGTGGTGTCGCGCACGGTGGCAAGGTAGTCGTCAAACGAAGGGTATCCCGCGCTGTACATGCGGGCCGTAACCACCGAGCTTGTCTTGATGATGAGGCGTATCTCGCTTGCGCCAATCTGTTCCTTGTAGCTCATCCTCCCGCCGATGGTGACCACCTCCCCCGTTGTGCGAAGCAGGCTAAAGGACCCTTCCCCCGTGTCGATGACGTAGCCCGATTCCCTGAACTCGAGGTAGTCCGACCACCAGTAGCCCCGTATCTCGGCCTCGTAGAGGAATCCCTTGGAATCAAGGAAGGCCATGTAGTTGGTGGCCTTGTATATCTGTGAGCCGGTGTAGTAGTACTCGTCGACCTGACGGTAGACCCCTGCCTCGGCGGAAAGGAAGGAATACAGGGAAAAAAGAAGGATGAGGGCTATGATAGCATCGATGACGGTGGGACGCCTCATTCAGCCCCTCCGGTCGGTGCTATCATCTGGCCGACGACAAGGCAGAAGAGGCGGAGCTGCTCATAGTTTGGCACCTCTACGACGATGGCGCCGTCGTACGGGATGACGACGTTGTTCTTCATTGCTCCGTAGGGTGCGGTCATGACGTAGATGACCGGGTGCGTGGGCGTTCCAATCTCCCGCTTGTACAGATCGATGAAGTGGTCGTCCGTTATCTCCTCGATGACGATCTTGTCCGTGTCGCCGACGCGCATCCCTACGGCCTCCGAGATGGAGGACATGCCGTAGGCCAGCTGCTGGTTCTCAACACCCGGCTCCTCCCATGCGCCGAAGAGCAGGTAGATGGTGTCGAGATACGGGTACGAAACGGTCTCCTGGATAAGCGTGAAGGTGTCGGTGCCCACGAAGTCCTTGACGTCGAAGTAGATGAGGATGGGAATCGCCTCCTCCACCTCGTCGTCTACCATGAGGTGCCACTGGGTGGCGCCCGTTTCCTCGTTCGGCGCCTCGAAGAAGGTCAGTTCGTGCGTCTCCCCCGTGGTGGTGTCAAGAATTTCGTATTCCGTATCGCTCAACTTGCGGTAGACATCCATGTAGTAGAGGCTGGATTCGGAAAGGTACATGACGTGCCAGCTCTGGAGCGTGTACTCGGGAAGGAACGCGTTGTTGCGCGCGAATTCCGGGTCGATGTCGTTGCCCTGGGTGCGCAGCACCACGAAGAGGGCGGAGATGAGAAGAATGAGAAGGACGATGATGCCGACAAACTTGGCATTTCGCCGGATGAATGAAGGTTCTTTACCTTCAGGTAAAAGGGAATTGTCAGAATCCATATGGTCACCCACGCCATACTCTCGGCAGGCATTTTTAAACGTTTCGTCATTTCAGGCTTTGCACATAAAGCCCAATCTCGCATAAAGATTTGAATTTTGCACATAACGTCCTCCCTCACGTTACCCGCGCTCTTTCGGACTATTCATGTATGGGCATGTGGATATATTCGAACCGATGCTTGTCACGCGCACGCAGCAGGTGGCGCTCAAGGGCGACCACTTCTCGTACTGGTGCCACACGGCAAAAAACGTCTACAACAAGGCCAACTACCTTGTCAGGCAGGAGTTCTTCGGGTCGGGAACGTATCTTTCGCACTACGACGTCTACCACCTCATCAAGCACGATGATGAGTACCGCGAGCTTCCCGCTCAGACCGCAAACGAGGTCTTGCGCCTCCTGCACCAGGCGTGGAGGTCGTTTTTTGCGTCGATTCGCTCATATGGCGCCGACCCGTCGCGATTCCTTAACAGGCCGCGCCCGCCACGCTCTTTGGACAAGGGCGGGGAGACGGTGTTGCACTTTCCGCACAACCACCTCTCGCACCGTGAGCGCAGCATCCTCCTTCCAAAAAAGGTGGGGCGTTACCGCATACGCCACCGGCTGCCGGACGGCGCCGACGTGCGCATGGTGCGCGTCGTGCCGTTGGGCGGGCGATACGTCGCGGAGATCGTTTTCCAGCGGGAGCTTCCCGACCCCGCGTCAACCCATTCGGGGCCGATCCTTGGCATAGATGTGGGTCTTGAGAACATCATAACTGTCGCAGACAGCATCGGCAGCACGCCGTGGATTGTCAAGGGTGGTGCGCTCAAGTCCGCAAATCAGTACTACAACAAGGAGCTTGCGCGCCTGCGCTCGCTCTGCGAAAGGGCGGGCACGCGCACGACAAAGCGAATAAAGCGCCTGACCGCAAGGCGCAACAGGATAGTGAAAAATGCGCTGCACCACCTCAGCAGGCGCGTGGTGGCATACACCAAGCGCGTGGGCGCGCAAGCGATTGTCATCGGGAGAAATGAGTGCTGGAACCAAGGTATACGGCTTGGCAAACGTACGAATCAGTCGTTCGTGCAGATACCGTACCACGTGCTTATCGGCCAGATTCGCTACAAGGCGGAGGAACTCGGCATCGAGGTCGTCCTCACCGAGGAGCGCTACACGAGCCGCTGCTCGTTTCTCGACGGTGAGGAGATGCGCCCGCACGTGGAGTACGCGGGGCGGCGGGTGCGCCGCGGTCTCTTCATCTCTAAAAAGGGAACAGTCATCAACGCCGACGTCAACGCAGCCTACA